>JAPKYM010000109.1 GCA_026394315.1 Candidatus Bathyarchaeota archaeon
TGACTTCAATGAATACTTTCAGAGCTATCGCGCTATTGAATTCTGGTCTTTTGCTCCGTGAAGCAGGGTAACCGGTCCTTTACGCGCGCGCATAGGTCTATCTTTGCTCTGCCCTTGCTTAAGCCACGAGGCCAAAGCCTATCCACCAGTACTCTGTAACCATCCTCTTCACTTGGCACCGTAAACTCTCTTTATTCTCAAGATCATGGCCGGAACATCCTGTTCTCCGCTAGTCACCCGTCTGAGAGCCCTCTTTCTCCGGCGTGCGTCAGATTCTTTCTCGAAGAGACTATTCTAACTGCTCCTCACTACTGCTACGCGCCTATGAATGCAGAGCCGGCGAAATCTGAAACACATCGGAGAAGCAGAGTCTGACTACCTCAACGGATCGAGTTGGGGTTTCTACGATACGGTATGCACTAGCGCGCGCAAAAGCTCAAAGAATCGTCCGTCCGAAAAAGCCGCGGCCTAATTCTTGCCGGGCGAGGAGAGCCTGATCCAATTCCTGCCTAGTGCATAGGCTAACGCTATTCCGCCAACCCATCCTATCAAATACCCATATTGAACGAAGGCACATGAAACCGCCACCACGAAGACAACGAAGAGATCAGTTCTAACATCAATATCTCTAATTGCCATCGCAAGTTCGATTGATGCGAAGAAGAGGATGACCCCAAGAACAGGATACGGGATCAGGTCAAACACTGCTGTTAGTGTATTTCCGAAGAATATGCCGAGTACTATGAGGATTCCTCCGAAAATTAGCAAGCAGGTTCCTCGCCTTGCTCCAAATCTATAGTGTCCTGCCAAACCACCTGCACCATGACACATAGGGATGCCACCGGCAATCGCGGAGAAAACATTCATGACCCCCAGAGTGAAGCCAAGTTTCTTTATGGTAACCGTTTTGTTTTTCGGAAATATTGAACGCGCAAGTGAGTCAGTAGCTATTACTGAGTTCCCGATGGTTAGTGGGATCTGTGCTATCCCCAGTGTCAGCAAACCCATCCAAAGGTCCGATGTTGTTAGAGAGATGCTGGGAGAGGGAAGATTGATTTTGAATGCAAGCAACTTGACAAGAGGCACGCTCATAAATGAAAGTGCTACTCCAAGAGGTAGGATAACGAGCATTGGTGGCAATCTTCTGTTACTATAAAGGGCCAGGACAATTACGACACAGATGGCGGCGATGATCCAGAAAGAGATGCCGTATCCCATTAGAGAGATTGTACCTTGCTTCTGCATGAAAGAGACCGCTGTGCTCATGAGGGTTAATCCCAATCCTAATTGAATGCCACGGACAACGCTTCTCGGGGTTATTTTGGCAAACCAATTTAGGGAGCCTGTCAATGTTAAGCCTAACAGAACCATCCCCATCATCATTCCTGCGCCACGAATCACACTAAAGGAGACGGCCCCAGAGATCGCCAAAGCGGCAACGGCCTTCATAGGCTGGACTGGAACAGGCAACCTGTAGACTAGTCCTGTGATGACGTACCACAACCCGAAGACCGTGATTATACTTACTGCATCAAGTTTGCATACAGCAATCATACCTATGACTAGTGGAGCGAAGGTTCCAAGATCGCCGAAGGCCCCAGCCAACTCATTTCGATCAAGTTGAATCGGTTCTGACTGCAATTCCAAAACCCCGCATCTGACGATCACTAGCACTTACTATTTAAGACTTAGTAATGCAACATGCTTACCAATAGAACCTGACCTATGCCAGCGCGCGCTGCCCTCACCCGGTGGATCAAGCTCCACCTCTATACAGCAGAACCCTTGTGGCAACGAAATCTAGGAAGGATTTCGAGAATCTCCGAACCCAATACTTGCACGGGCACGCGATCGTATGAGAAAACAATAAGCGGGGGAGATCTGTCTCTCGAGTCAAAGCCAACATGGACATGTCAGCGTGCGTTACTGGCGTCCGAGGTCTGCATCTGACAGGTTTGAGGTCTCACTTCGACCCTTAACGCTTAGTCAGAACTGTAATTCTCCAGCTATGAACCTTCTAGTTGTTTCGTTACTTGGGTGCGAGAAGAAATCCTGAGGACTTGCATCTGCTATTATCCTACCATAGTGGACATGAACTATCCTATCCGATAGCCGTTTTGCCTGATGCAGGTTATGAGTAGCCAACATGATTGTACAAGCGTCTTTTTCTCTTATTTTTCTGACAGCATTTTCCAAAATTACGGCGTTGGCCGGGTCTAGATTTGCTGTGGGTTCGTCTAAAAGCAGAATTTCAGGCTGCAGGACAAATGCCCTTGCCAAGGCAATCCTTTGCTGCTCTCCACCTGAAAGCCCTCTCGCTCTCCTCTTCTTGAAGTCTGCCAGCCCAACCAGATTCAGTGCATCAGACACCTTTCTTTCCGCATCCTTTTTGCCGATTCCTCTGATCGCCAAGCCAAACTTGACGTTACCATAGACGCTTGTGCTGAACATCACCGTCTTCTGGAATACAAGCGTCGCAATTTGACGTAACTCATGTGAAGTCATCTTTTTGGAATTGAGAAATATGCTGCCTCTGCTTGGTTCCTCCAGGCCAGCTATGATCCTCAGTAGACTTGTCTTACCAGATCCATTCATTCCTAAGAGTGCTACAATTTGACCGGTTTCAACTTCCAGTGTCACAGAATCTAGTGCGTTGATGCTGCCGTATGCTTTGTCGATATTCTTCAGTAGGATTCTGCGAGCCACAATTTCAGCTCCTTCTGAGGACGTTGATTATGATACTTATTGAGAACACTATTGTCATTAGGATTATCGCGAGGCTTATACTCAGTGCCGTTTCTCCTCTGGCGGTTTCCAGTGCTATCGCTGTGGTCAGCAATCTTGTTACATACCTAATGTTACCTCCAATCATCATTGCAACACCGAGCTCAGCAACAGATCGGTTAAATGATGCAACAACAGCCAGAAGGACTCCTGAGGTGGCTTCCCTCATGACTGCAAAGCTCGTCTGAAGGATCGAGGCCCCTAGGGTTCTCGCGAGATCTCTGAGATCAATGTCTATGGATTCTAGGGCGCCACTCGTGAAGCTAACCACTATGGGCGTAATGAGAATTGATTGCCCTATGGATATGCCGAAGGGGGTGTAGAGTAGGTGAAAAACACCTAAGGATCCACTCTATGATAGATTCAGATAGAGAATCAGGCCAAGA
>JAPKYM010000256.1 GCA_026394315.1 Candidatus Bathyarchaeota archaeon
TACATCACCCTCGCTGGCGGATACAACTGCTTTCAAGCCTTGGATCTCGTATTTCACATTCTCTTTCTTACCAATCATTTCTAAGTGTGAAAGGACATCCTCTTCCTTCAGACGCGTAAATCGAAAAAGCGCGCATCGGGATTGGATGGGTTCAATTATTCTTCCCGAGTAGTTACACGAGAGTACGAACCGGCAGGTTTCGGCATATCTCTCCATAGTTCGCCTTAGTGCTTGCTGTGCATCAGCAGTCATATTGTCTGCTTCGTCAAGGACTAGAAGTTTGAATGGGACTCTGGAAATAGTGGATATCCGAGCAAATTCCTTGACCGTTGTCCGTACGACATCTATACCACGGGCATCGCTGGCATTGAGTTCCATGTATGCGTCCATGTAGCGCTCGCCAAACAGTTCCCGCGCCAAACATAGCGAGGCGGTTGTCTTTCCTGTCCCAGGCGGCCCGGCGAAGAGGCAGTGCGGCATTGATCTGGTTTTCACGAATAGTTGAAGACGTTCGACTATATCCGTTTGATTCTTTATATCCTTGAGCAATTGAGGCCGATACTTCTCGGACCACATCGCAGATTCCAAGATGTCTTCCCCGCAGACTTTCCAGTGGTGTAGAGACATCGCTAAGGCTAAAAGGATTGCCTGCGTCCACGACAACTGGTAGTAGAAATTAATCAGGACAGTATTCTATCTATCAAATCAACCTCTGATTCTTCGGGCAACGGTATTCCTGTGACCTTTGATGCTCTCTCACTCAGCGCAATCAGATCGGACCTTGATAGGAGGCTTAGTTTCCATTTTCTGGCGCCAGCCATAAGCTGTTGAAGGCCTACGCCCACTCTCTCATGTAGATAGTTGTAGAGGCCGATTGCTTCCCAAGGAATCTCTTTGAACCTTGCGCCATATCGCTCCTTCAGTTCGCTTGAGCAATAGAAGAACTTGTCTGGCGTCTTGCTGTATCTGTCGACGAAGCTCTTCGGGAGATTGCCCTTCGAGGCCAATTCTAGGTAATATGAGGATTTCATGACCGCTGTCAAAGGAGACCTGCCGAAGAGAACAGCCTTGACATAGGGGCCTTGACCGAAATTGCTCATAGCCAGGGATTTGAATATGGAGCTTTCCTCTACGAATCCGCCTGCCATTACCAGGTCCGGAACATGACGACCTTTGCTCCGCAATATGTTGGCGCACTTCAGCACTTGGGTCTCAAGATAGACTGTTGGAGTACTCATTTCGTCCATCATAGGAACAGGGCTCATACCCGTCCCACCTCCTGCCCCGTCAAATGTTACAAAGTCTATCTTGGCGGCTGAGGCAAGTTTCATGGCAAAGGCAACGGCGGAGGGCCGATAGGCGCCGGTCTTTAGTGAAACGTATTTCGCGCCTTGCTCTCTCAGCTGATCAATATCTTCAAGGAAGGCCTCCTCATCAGGCATACCAACTCGGCTGTGCCTTTCGAACGTATCAAAAACCCCTCTTTTGAATGAGTCTTGAACAGCCTTGTCTTCAGGATCCGGTATGACGAAGTATCCTCGCTTCTTGAGCATGAGTGCCTTGTCCAGATTGTTTACTCTAACTTCACCGCCGATCGCCTTAGCTCCTTGCCCCCATTTTCGCTCTATTAGGTTCACTTCGAGCTTTGACAGCGCGTAGATATCGACTCCAAGCCTTTGATCTTCGACATTGGTCTGAACAGCCATCTCTCCGTTCTTCCCGTCCCACAACTCTCTAAAGGTTTCTATCCTCGAGGAGAGTTCCTTGGAGTGAGTCACTTTTCCACTGGTGAATTTCGCGTCAGAATCCATCCCGCAAACATTTTCCCCAATAGTCAGAATGATTCCGGATATTGCTGAGCCTTTGGCCAAGCCTTCCCAGTTGACTCTGGCTACGTCTGTTGAGCCGTAGGCACCTATCAGAATGGGGAGTCTGAGTGGAATCCCACCCACGTTTGTATCTATGCCAACATTTGGAAATACTGCCAAATCCGAATTCGGATCAACTCCCTCTGCCCCAACAAGGGATGACTGAATGTTGAAATGAGACCAATCAAGGCCGTAGTCTTTGAGAGCACTAGCAGTGCTTTTCCCGTACTGTTTGGTGTCAGGGTAAAGAGATTCCCTTCCTCTGAATGCTGCTAGACTGATCTCACACAGCATAGGGCATTCGCGGACGCATATTGGGCACATACCGCTTGTGCAGTTTGTGTCTCTTACTCTAGTTGATGTTCCAGATGTCGACTTACCGCCCAGATATGAGGAGTTTTTTTGTACACGTTCCACCAAGGTCGAACCAACTCCAGCTCTGGAACTCAATCATTAACACTTGAGTTCCTAAAGCCTTCAAGATGAGACATGTGTACGATTCGTCCTTATATGTCGTGGCTACACATGTCACAAGTGTATTTCAACATGAAAGAGAATCAAGGCGGTATCTTGATATCATTCATGATAGAAAAACGCTAATTTCTTTAGCAACAATATCAAGAGACACCGAAAAATGATGCAAAAGTTACAATCGTCAAGTCGCAGGGAGCGTAGGACGCCTTCGGCGGCGAATCGCAATGTCATATCACAGCGCGCGATGACGCTCATCAATGATTGGCAAACACGGAACTAGTCATTCCAGGCCGTAGCTTGTTCCTTCTTGCTGGTCAGAAAGAGGTGCATATCTCTCGCAGCACTTCTTCCGCCACCCATAGCCGCAATGACGGTATTCGAAGCAGGAACGATGTCACCAGCTGCCCAGATTCTCGGGCGCGAGGTTCTTCCTCGCCCATCAACTATTATGTAGCCATCTTCGTCTACTTTGAGCTGGGGTGTTGTCTGACGAATTATGGGATTCGGCCCCTGACCTATGGCAATTATGATCATATCCAAGTCCAGTGTGAAATTCGACCCCTTCACTTCGATGGGCCTTCTTCTCCCTGAAGCATCAGGTTCGCCAAGATCCATCCTGACACATTCCATGCCCTTAACCCGACTTGAGCTGTCACCAAGGATTCTGACTGGATTTGTAAGGGTTCTGAATTGTACCCCTTCGCTTTTCGCGTTTTCAACCTCTTCGATTCTTGCAGGCATCTCTTTCTCTGTTCGACGGTAGATTACGCTGACCTC
>JAPKYM010000277.1 GCA_026394315.1 Candidatus Bathyarchaeota archaeon
ATGCGAAGAAGCGTGGCTCAAAAGATAATTGAAGAACATCTGGTTGAAGGCCGACTTGCAGCAGGTGAAGAGATCGCGATAAAGATAGATCAGACTCTAACACAAGACGCAACCGGCACCTTGGCATTCATAGAGTTCGAGGCAATGGGCATTCCAAGAGTAAAAACTGAACTCTCTGTAAGTTACGTCGACCATAACCTCCTGCAGACGGACTTCAAGAATATGGATGACCATCTCTTCCTTCAGACGGCTGCCAAGAGATTCGGAGTCTACTTCTCCAAACCTGGAAATGGAGTCTCACATCAGATACATCTGGAACGATTCGGAACCCCTGGTAGCACTCTTCTGGGCTCTGACAGCCATACGCCTACTGCTGGAGGAATCGGAATGCTCGCCATCGGCGCTGGCGGACTAGACGTAGCGATGGCCATGGCGGGTGAACCCTTCTACCTTAAGACTCCAAAGGTCCTTGGCGTGAAGCTCACGGGCCAACTTAGCCCCTGGGTCTCAGCCAGAGACGTAATTCTGGAGATGCTCAGAAGATACACCGTCAAGGGCGGTCTCGAAAAGATCATAGAGTACTTTGGACCAGGTGTTGAGACTCTGGAAGTGCCTGAAAGAGCAACGATCGCCAACATGGGAGCCGAGCTCGGCGCAACCTCAACCATATTCCCGTCAGATGAGAATACTAAGAGATTTCTTGAGGCTCAAGGCAGGGGAAATCAGTGGCGTGAGATCAAAGCTGATCTCGATGTCAAGTATGATGATAGCATAGAATTGAGTCTGAGCGAACTAGAACCACTCATAGCTTGCCCTTCATCCCCTGATAACGTTAGGAAAGTAAAAGACTTTGAACTAACGAAAGTAGCCCAAGTGATTATCGGTTCATGCACCAACTCCTCCTTCAAGGATCTGATGGTTGTCTCAAAGGCGCTAGAGGGCAGAAGAGTCAACGATAATGTCAGTTTCGAGGTTAATCCGGGGAGCCGTCAGATCCTGGAAAACATCACCCATGCAAGCGGTCTAGCACAGCTGATACATGCTGGAGCCCGTGTCCAACAGTCAGGATGTCTGGGATGCATAGGAATCGGACAGGCCCCCGCCACCGGAGTAGTTTCACTCAGAACCTTTCCAAGGAACTTCCCCGGAAGAAGCGGCACAAAGGACGACCAAGTTTATCTCTGCAGTCCTGAAGTCGCTGTTGCAGCCGCAATAAACGGAAGAATCACAGACCCAAGAACCCTCGGAAGATATCCGAAGATCATCGAGCCAGAAAAGTACATCTTGAATGAAAGCTCAATAATCCCACCGTCAGCAGCAACCGAAGAAGTCGAAATAATAAGAGGTCCAAACATCAAACCATTTCCCAACCTCAGCTCTTTGCCAGATGAACTAACCGGAAAGATACTGCTGAAAGTCGGAGACAGCATAAGCACCGACCATATCCTTCCAGCCGGAAGCAAGATATTGCCTCTGCGAAGCAACATACCTGCCATAAGCGAATACACATTCGAAAACGTAGACCCAAGCTTCGTCAAGAGAGCCAAGGAGGCGGGTGGCGGATTTGTTGTTGGTGGAGAGAATTACGGCCAAGGATCAAGCAGAGAACATGCTGCTCTGGTATTCAGATACCTAGGAGTCAAGGCCAAGATCGCGAAGAGCTTCGCGAGAATACATCGGTCCAACCTAGTGAACTTCGGAGTCATACCTCTGGTATTCGCTGAACCCGAAGACTACAAGAACGTCAGTGCAGGAGACACCCTCCAAATCCACAACATCAAAAAACAGATCTCAAATGAAGAGGACAACATTTCTGCCAATGTGGCTGGAAAAGAGATAGAATTCCTTAACGCATTCACAGGCAGAGAGAGAAGCATACTTCTGGCTGGCGGACTCATAAACTATGTCAAAGAGACTAACAAAAAAGAGAGATGAAAACTAGAGGCATATAATCAGCCATTGGAGACCCTCGAGTTCAAGAAGACTCGCAACCACGAACGCTCAAGCTATAAGTTCTAACTCAGACTCTATCTCCCGGTAGTTCGGTTCGACCCCAAGATCATCAGATATCCACTTGTAGCGAATGACCCCATTTCTGCCAATAATGAAGACGGCACGTTTAGCAGCAGTGTACCCCTTGAGACCAGCGAAGTCTTTCGCCTCAACACCATAAAGACTTACAACCTCCCGGTTGTAGTCGCTCAACAAGGGGAAGTTCAGCTTGTTCGCCTCAGCGAATGCTTTGTTCGTGAAGGGATCATTAACACTTATTCCAATGACAGAGGCGTTCAGATCATTGAACTTTGCAAGTGAATCCCTAAAGGCGCACATCTCCTTTGTACAGACACTTGTGAATGCGCCTGGGTAGAAAGCTAAGACCACCTTCTTGTCAAGTTCTCCAAGAGTTCTAGGCTTCAAGTCAGTATCAACAATGGTGAAACTTGGAGCTTTCTCACCGATATTTACGTCTCCCATATCCTACACCAACTTATGCTCTCAATCATTCATGTTGATTAAAAGGTTCCCTTACACATCTGCATTATACGATCCAAAAAGCCAATATCTTGGATTTGATTCCATATCTCACGAAGAAATACACAATCAATATGACATTTTAGCACGCGCTACAGTCCTCAAAATTGATCCGCAGAACTGGAGTGTCGTGGCCCAGAACGGAGGCATACCAAATCTGAAAAACTCACCCAGTCCGAATAGTACTCGAATTAACTGGTTGTTCACGAAAACGGAGAGAGTCTTAGAGGACCTTAGCAAAAGAGGCAGTGTGCTTGTCGCAATGTCCGGAGGAGTTGACAGTTCAGTAATCGCATCACTTGCCGAGATAGCGCTGGGCAACAATGCCGTCGCAGTCACAGCCAATTCTAAGACGCTGCCCTCCGGAGAACTGGAAGAGGCAAAGAGAATAGCAAAACAGATAGGAATAAGATACCTAACGATAAAAGTAGATGAAACCTCAAATCCGCAATTCGTCAGAAACCCATCCAACAGATGTTACCACTGCAAAAGAGAACTCATTCTAGAACTGAAGAAAGTCGCCAGAAGAAACAATCTGAAAGCGATAGTCGACGGCACAAACGCTGACGACCTGAAATCCCATAGACCTGGAGCCTTGGCCCTGGCAGAATGCGGTGTTGCTAGTCCACTGGCCAAAGCTGGCTTAACAAAAGCAGAGGTTAGGACTCTCGCAAAGATGCTCAGCCTCCCCACAGCCGACAAACCCTCAATGGCGTGTCTTGCCTCGAGATTCCCCTACGGCCAAAGAATCACCATGGAAGGCCTGCATAGAGTTGATGAGGCTGAGAAGTTCATAAGAAGAGTTACCGGAATCCGAGAGTTGAGGGTCCGCGATCACGGAAAACTTGCGCGAATCGAAGTCGGTAAGACCGAGCGGAGCAAGTTCTTTGACGAAAGACTAATGGAATCAATTGCAAAGAAACTGAAAGCTTTAGGATTCCTATATGTAACGATGGATCTCCTAGGCTACAGGAGTGGGAGCATGGACGAGATCCTAACGAAAAAGATCATACCTACAGCGTTGAGAAAGAAACTGAAGAAAGACTGAGCAGCCACTATGCAGACGGTTAAGTACAAATTCTCAAAAATGGTTTATAGTCACAAGTTAGTTCAGATCTCAGCAGGGGCATTTGTTGTTGAGGGACATTCTCGAGAAACTCTCTGAAGGAGAGATCTCAGTCGACGATGCTGAAAGGCTTCTGAAGGCTCAGGCCATCGATGAAATTAGTGATGTCGCCAGACTAGACATCAACCGCGAGACAAGAAAAGGGATTCCAGAGATCATCCTCGCTGAAGGAAAGACCCCCGATGATCTGGTTAAGATATCACTCAAGATGCTTGCGAAAGGCAGAGCCATAGTCAGCAGAGTAGACCAGAAACAGATCGAGAGTCTAAAGGAAGCTGTCGCGGAGAATGCGAACCTCAACATCTACGATAAGGCTGGCATAGTAGTCATAAGAAAGAAAGACTTCAAGATCCAGAAGACCGGCGGAAGAGTCGGAATCCTGGCCGCCGGAACTGCTGATATTCCGGTTGCTGAAGAAGTCAGGATAGTCTCTGAAGAGATGGGATGTGAAGTCCTGAAGGCTTACGATGTGGGAATCGCCGGAATACACAGACTCTTTACACCACTAAGAGAAATGGTGGAGGCTGACGTAGACGTGGTTGTAGTGGTTGCTGGGAGAGAGGGAGCGTTACCCTCAGTTGTATCAGGACTGATCGATGCTCCAGTAGTTGGTGTTCCAACATCAGTCGGATACGGGTTCGGTGACAAGGGTGTCGCAGCGTTGATGGCAATGCTGCAGGCCTGCTCACTTGGGATGGCCGTCGTAAATATCAACGGGGGAGTCGCCGCGGGAGTCGTAGCAGTTCTAATCGCTAACAGAGCAGCCAAGTTCAGGAAAGCGAGCACTCAGAAACAGTAACTCACAACATTGAAAGCAATCCACAAAACAGCACTCGACACCTACTCATGCATGCAAGAGTCACAATCGGACCGGAAAGATGCACGTGATAGCCCGCGCCTGTTAGATCACCTGCTTCTTTTACCTGAGGAGATCTTAACGCGCGTGCCATATGGACCGAAAAACCTTATCACTGAGCCTACTCGAATCCAACGACTATGAGCACCAAGTCCGATGACATTATGCAGGAGATCGTAAGATCAATCTCTAACCTTGAAGGGTTAGATCACATCAAGAAGCTTGTAGAGAAAGCACTCAAGCAAAAACATCCTGTAAACGAGATTATCGAGAAAGGCCTCAAGCCAGGTCTGGACGACGTAGGAGGTCGGTACGAGAAGGGAGAGTACTTCTTATCTGAACTCCTCTACGCCGGAGAGATCATGACCGGCCTCTTTGACGTGTTGAAACCACATATGAAACAGGGAGATATCGAGCAGACAGGAACAATCCTTCTTGGAACCGTAAGAGGAGACATGCATGATATTGGTAAGAACATCTTCGGAATGATGGCTCAGTTCTCAGGATTCAAAGTCCATGACATCGGTGTTGACGCAAACCCTGAGAGATTCGTGGAGGAGACGAAAAAAACAGGCGCAGGCATCGTGGGCATGTCTACACTCTTAACCTCAACGCTACCAGAGGTCAAGATCGTTCTTGATAGATTGAGGGAAGCCGGCATAAGAGAAAAGGTCAAAGTCATCATAGGAGGCAACGCGGTCACGAAACAATTTGCACAAGAGGTCGGCGTCGACGCCGCAGCCCTAGACGTTGTCGAGGGCGTAGAAATCTGCAAGAAATGGGCGACAGCCAAATGACGCCTCGGGAAAGAATGAAGACCGTACTGAACCATCGCAAGCCTGACGCCCTACCATGGCTTGAAAGCATCTATGAGGAGACTGTCCTAAACTGGTTCAAACAAGGCCTGCCACCTGAGAAGATAATCACAATGGAGTGGGAGATGGGAAGGAGTGGCACAAACCTATACAACTGGCCTGTAGTCAAGGGATTTGATCCATACTCCTACTTCGGATGTCTAAGCTTCTACGGATGTGTCGTCCCAGTCGACATAGGACCAATGCCAAGATTCAAACAGATGGTCATTGGGGAGGACGATAGATACATAGCCATTAGGACTGAGACAGGCGCTACTGCAAAACGCATCAAAGGGGAAGACCGAACATGGTACAGTATGCCAATGTTCACTGAGTTCCCCGTCAAAGACCGAAAGAGCTGGGAAGAATACAAGAAACGACTGAAACCCAAAGACCACAGAAGATATCCCAAGGACTGGAATAAGGACGACTACATCAAGACCTTTGAGAACTACCAGAAAGGCATAACATTGATGCGGTTCAACGGTTTCTACGGTTTCGGAGCAGAACTTATGGGAATAACCCCCTTCAACAGCGCACTGTACAAGGATCCTGAACTGATACACGACATGGCAGCCCACTGGGAATACTACATAACGGAAAGCTTGCGAGACGCTGTCGAGACCTTGAAGGATCGCATCGACATGGTCTTCTGGTGGGAAGACATGGCCGAGAAACATGGACCCCTCATGTCGCCTAAACTCTACAAGGAGTA
>JAPKYM010000085.1 GCA_026394315.1 Candidatus Bathyarchaeota archaeon
GACCCGGTAGAGAGTTTCGAGTTTGACCTCCTTGATTTCAAAATCCCAGCCATAGAACTTGCAAAGGACCTTTACGAGATCTCCAAGACCTCTGGAGTTTGCTGCGGCGTGGTTGGTTCGTGGGGAAGCGGTAAATCAAGCTTCATGAAATTGATGGACGAACATGTGCTAAAGGAGCATACTGGGAAAGTACACACGGCATGGTTCACAGCATGGGATCCTGGCGGAGCACATGATCTAGGAGACGCGATGCTACACAGCCTCTTCCGCGAACTTGTCGAAGGAAACAAGAGCTGTCGAAACCCTTCAAAGAACTTGAAAAAGCTCTCGGAATGCGCCGAAGTACCAAGCAGACAGTGGGTCGAATCTTACAAGGTGTCTCGGATGTATTACCTGAGGTAGGACGTGTTGCAACAAAAACCGCTGGTAGCTTCCTTTGCGAGTTAGATACATCAAGGACGATCAGAGAATCTTTTGTCAGCCTTATGAAATGGCTTAGGGAAAAAGACTGTACGGTCTTCTACTTTATTGATGACATAGATCGTGCTTCAGGAGACCAAATCAGAGATCTCTTGTCTGAGCTTAAGTTGTATGTAAGTCACCCCGGGATCATTGCTGTCTTGGGATATGACTCAGACTACGTAGTTAACGCATTAAGAGTTCCAGGAATACTGCCCCAGGGCACAGACCCGGAGAAGTACCTAGAGAAGATAGTGACCATCAGAAGGAACGTTCCAACGGCGAGCTTCGTGAAAATGAGGGAGTACGCAACCCTTCTTACACAAAGGATGACCAATCTCATCACAGATGTCTCAGCCGCCGCAAGGATTTCAGATATGGCAGCCCTTCTTTCTGATGGTAACCCTCGGCAATTGAAACGCCTTATTCTCAGGTTCACCAACCTTATTGACTCGGAGTTCGCGAAACGGACTGATTTGCGATCACCGATTTTTCGATACCGAGAACTACCGAGTGCGCTTCTAATCACAGCAGCTGCCGAGATGGGCCTCCTGTTGGATGACGGCATTAGAGATTCCCTACAAACCAATCAAGGACTCGGAGCCAGGCTTCAAGAATATATTAAAAGCTACCCATCGAAGACAATGGAAGTGGAACTTTTCCAAGAAGCAATATCAAATATCCCGGGATCTTTAGCACGTGGACTTATAGAAGGGCTAAGGTTGCATCTATATCGGAAACCTACGTCACCATGGGCTTCTGAAGGGATGGAAATTCGTAAGCCACGATTTGACTGGAGACATGCGATAGTCCCAATTATTTCAAGTGCTGCTGAACTTGGATTCAAGATACTGCCAAGCATCGCGAACTCTTCGGAAGATATTACTGTTCCGCCCTCCACAACTAACGTCGTCGAAGTAAGGCGATGGCCAAGGTATCTTGTTTCTCCCTACCTAGAAGCGCAACTAATGGAGGGTAATACTTGTTTACTAATCTGGAATAAATTCAATATGCTCGTTCTGGTTTCGGATTTTAGCCGTACCCTTAATGTCTTCGACCATTTAGCCAGTCAATCTGCACTCTGCACCTCAGAGAAAGGCTTAGCAGTTTGGATAATCGATGAGGGGGGTCCAAGGGGCAGTTCTGAATGGGCACGGATCTCCAAAGTCGCTCGAGAATCCTCAAAAGGTCTGAAGAATCCGCTGGTATTCTTGTACACATCCGCCTCCAAGATCGAAACATTGCTGTCATTTCTTTTGAAAGTCTCGCGAGGGTCAAGCTGACTACCCATGCGGTACCCTCTGACCATCCTCATCTGAGGTCAGGGAGAGTACACCGACAAGGCATCTAAGTCCCAAAAAGTTGTCAAAATGTGTTGCTGAAGATCCTCCTTGAGAACAGATCCAAAAGATCCGTACCAAACTTGACAGAAACACATTGGTTAGTCTTTTAAATTCAACACGTCCACAGAATAAGCTTAGAGGTGCTGAGTTTGACTTCCCCACTGCAGAGCGAAGCGGGTGCGCGGAGACGGATCCTTAATATCTGCCTAGATAACGCCAGAAGCGTGGTTGAGATCGTCAGAAAGCTTGCTTTGATGATTGACGTAATATGTGACAAAAAAAACGACAGGGCCAAGGAACAATACAGGGAAATGCTAGCAATGATCGAACAATCTGGTAAATCAAAGTCAGCACTTCTGGGAGAAATAGCGTCGCTGGGATTGTTCCTCATTAATCGCGAAGACTTCCTGAGACTAACCTTCAGACTCTCTGAAATAGTAGATACAGTCGAAGGGATTGCTTTCAGGGTTTCAAGTATAGTAGAGAGGAAAATGCCAATGGAGACAAGATTTATTTCCGGAATCTCCCAGCTTGCCGAGCTCCTTTTGGAAGAAGCTGCTAAAATGAGGGAGACCATGATGACCCTGACATTCAACCCAAGTAAAGCCCTTGAGATGGCAGCAACCGTTGAAAGCGTGGAGAGGAAGATAGATACTGCCTATAGAACGCTGGACGTGGAGATTCTGACTAGCAAGCTCAGTGTGCCAACACTGCTAGTCCTGAAAGACATAATCGAGCGACTTGAGAAGATGGCGGATCTAATAATAGATGCACTTGACCAAATAAGAGTACTTGCAATCTCCAGCTAACATGTGAGGTAAGACTTTTGATCGAGGCAGAACTTATGGGCTCGCGGTTGGTTGTCTGGGACGCTGATGCCGGAATGACCCTATACAAGTCAGGATTCTACGGAAAGCCGGTGGGCATACCAAAGCCAAAACCCGATCAGAGATTTGACTCACCACTGATGCTAGACTTGATGGAGGGGATCTATCTGTTTGAGAAGCGGAAGATCAAGGTTAGAGATGCAAAATCGGGAAAGCAAATTACGAAAAGACGTCTACTTCGACTAGCGTCAAGAGCATACAAGAATTTTGGAGATGGTTACATAATATACAAGAATCTCAGAGACAAAGGGTATATCGTAACTCCTGGAATAAAATTCGGAGCTGATTTTGCGATATATGAGCATGGGCCTGGAATAGACCATGCACCTTTCATCATTTCCGTTAGAAAGAAAAAGGATCAGATGGGGACTTTTGAGATAGTTAGGGCTGGGAGGCTCGCTACGACGGTGAGGAAACAGTTCATTATAGCCACTCCCGAGCCGAAGTCTGGTAGAGTCAACAACTTAGTTTTCAAATGGTTCCGTGCTTAGGCAATCTGAAGCGCTTCGCTCGCGCGACTCAAGATTTTCTGAAGGAGGGTCTATAGCATGGACCATATATTATGAGCCCGTCACTACCCTCATAGTCTAGACGCCTGATTACCGACTCCAATTCAATTCCAGGTTTCAAATCTGAAACCTCCTCATCTACTATGTAGACGCCACCTTCTCGCAGAGTGTTGGGATCAAAAGTCCTTCTCTGACGTGGCGGAAGATGTCTTGTTCCTTTTAGCTTAGCATACCTTGGTAGCGTCAGCGTCTCAAATGGTCCTTCGCAGTCGTGCTGGAGGCATTTTTGGCGAACTGGATAGTAGACCCTGCTACAGCTACGACATATCACTATCGAGATTGACTGTGCGCCGACAGGCTCGATCTCACCTACTATCCGAGGATATTTCAATCGTTTCTTTCCCCGGCGTGTACGCTCATCAGCGTAACCCGCATAAGTCTTGAAGTCTATTTCCTTCCTGTGTGAGATGTAGTCTTGAACGCTGGGTACAAGCTTTCGTTTCTTGGCTATTGCATCTTGAACACGAAGCCAAGTTGCTATGGTGTAAGCTCCAGATCCATAAGAGACTGCTAGAATGTCCTCTCCAGGATTTGCTTTGTCCAAGATGGTCGAAACGGCTATCGGTGTTGAGGCCGCGTATGTATTTCCCGTCTCCAAGACAGTAAACCATGGTTTCACCTTCATCTCGATATCTTCTACGGAGATCCTAAGACGGTCTCTGACAGTGGGGTCGCAGCCAACTTCAATATTGGATTGGGCTAGAGCCTTGCATACCTTCAAAGGCATGTACCCTGAAGGTTGATGGAAGGTTACATAATCAAAGTCTGATATCCTCAGATCCGGATGTCTTCTCAATAGCTCTTCCATGGCCCCCACAACATGGGATGTGTAGATCTCTACGGTAGTTCTTCCG
>JAPKYM010000296.1 GCA_026394315.1 Candidatus Bathyarchaeota archaeon
CTGTATCCTGCCACGATGAGTAGTTGTTGCCTGAACTGGAGCTTCGTATCTTCCATTCCACTTGGGGCTTCAGTCTGAAGATATGGTTGGCATCTCCTGTATGCTGATCTCATATCCTCCAGTAAGTGTGGAGGTAGCCTGTACTTGTTGGTTGTGTACCTGCTCTCGATGTCTCCTTTATGGCCCATCCAGAATACTCGGTAGTCCCTCGTCACCAGGCCCTTTGATTCAGCCAGCAGCAGTTGAGTGTCAAAGTAGCACCTTAAGACGTAGGGCCTCCATTCGAAGCCTGCAGCCCTGATTCCATTCCTGATCTTGTCGCCGATATTTGTGGTCCTGATGAACTGTTTTTTGCCGTAGAACTTTCTGGCTTTGACCGCTGCCGAGTCAAGGGTCAATACCTCGCCATGCTGCATTCGGTATTCCCAGTACTCCTTCAGGTATCGGCATCCCTCCTCACAGAGGAATGTCAGGTACTGGTGGCGTGTCTTGCTCAATCCTTTTCTGACACGAACCAAGGTGGGGATTGTCTTGAACTCAATCTTCCTGTTCTCATTATCAATCTCGACCTCCAGAAAGTCGCCTATCCTTAACCCGTCGGTTCCCCAGTGGTTCCCAATAACCTGCGACCTCATACCCGTGAATGCTATCAGTCCAGCCGCTGCCCTAGCGTCAAGCCAGCACGCCCTGAAAACTCTTGAAAGCTGCTCAGAGGTCGGTGACTGCTCCCTGGCAAGTGTGGGTGTATCGTCTGCACCGTTGATCTTGATGTAGGCAGGTATCTTGGCGCTGTTGTGGCGAAGCCAAGACTTCACTGCCTTAACTGTGCTCTTAATGTAGCTGCCGGCATACCCTCTCTCCTCCATCTGAAGAAGATCCCTGAACGTTAAGCCATGACTGAAGCAGAAGGCGCCTAACCTGCGCAGGTAAACATCAGCCGTTATCCTCGAGCCACGAGCCACATTAGCATGCCATCTTCTAATCTCTGGATTGTCCAGCAGATGGGTGTACCTGACATTCTTCGGCATACAAGTATTGTTAGGAGGCCTTTTAAAGGGCTCAAGAACTTTTTTCGTTTCCTCAGAAATTTGAGGGGGGTTTGAACCTGAATGGTGGCGGGCCCGCAGGGATTTGAACCCTGGATTTCCGGCTTCGCAGGCATACGCAGCAGGCAGCTTCAGCGTCCTAATCCTGACTAGACTACGGGCCCAACTCCAAGTAGAGGTTCTGGTACAGACCAGACGAACCAGCTATAACCACTGCCAATTAAAAGAGCTTACTCGAAACCACTCGTGGCCGGAAGCACGCCAGCCATTGAAGAAGCAGGAGCAGACAGAACATTACGGCCAGACAAAGCTCAAAGATTCAATCAAGGCACCGATTAGAAGAGCCAGATACAGTGAGACGTAGCCCGGGCTTCTGGACACCCAGAATCGTTTGGCGCAATCTGAACTATTATGTTCGCCTTTTGCCGAAAGAGAAACTGAGACGAGACTTCCTAGGTTCTATGTCTCTCAGAGTCCTAGCTATCTCTACGAAGAACCTGGTGGATTCCAGATCGCGCATGCTAAGTGCTCTTAACGCGATCTCATACGCAAGTATCACTTCTGCTGACACACGCTGATATGGTACAGCGCTTTTATTTTACGTTTGCCCAACCAAAGACTTTCAGTAGCGCGCGCTGCCCCAACCGCTTACCAGTTAAGTCGCTAGCCAGGTAAAAGCGCGCTTACAAGGAATGCAGGACGGAGGGAGGTCACGGAGGTCCTCCCAACTCCTTCTTCAAAACCCCAACAACCTGTTCTCTTCCAAGATCAAGTATGTAGGTTCCAAGTCGAGGACCAGAGGGAGCCCCTATGAGCATCATGTAGAGTATCCTGAAGAATCTTGCTGCTGTTAAGCCATGTTTCTTAGCTGTGCCGAAGATCACGTTTTGAAGGGTATTCTCATCCGTTTCCTTGGGTATCCGTTCTATTAATTCTTCGACGGCTGACCTCTCTTCATTGCTGAGTAATATTGGTTCAGTTTCAATTGCTGCAAAATCCCTAGAGTAGTTGATTGCACCTTCAATCTTTCTGATGAGGCCTGACGTGGGGACATCTTTCAAATAACCATACTTCTTGAGCCTTGCCAAGGTGTATTCCATCTCGGCGTCCTTGGAAGCGACCGAGGCAAGATTGACCAACAAAGCGTAAGGTACGTGAATATCGGGATCGCTTGGGGGCCTAAGAAGCCAGGTGTATTCGTAGAGCCCTCTCAGTTTGGCCAGTTCCTTTTTGTCATCTGTCTTCTTCTTACCGAAATACGCGTCCTCCAGTGTGTCCAACTCATCCACATAGGACGGAACGTCCTGTGGCTTTACTACCCTTGCTCCAACGATGCGTTTGTACATTAGTAGTAGAAGTGATTGGGCAGATCCGTACTTTAGCCACAGTTGTGGGGTGAAGACGTTGCCTACGGACTTGGAGATCTTCTTACCGCCCTCATCTAGAAACATCTCATACCTTACGTGGTAAGGAGGTACGTATCCGAGTATTTCCTCACATACTCGGTCGTTGACTTTTACTGAGTCAGCTATGTCTTTTCCGTAAGCTTCAAATCCGATCCTTAATGCGTCCCATCTTGCGGCGAATTCGACTTTCCAACTGAGCTTGCCTTCACCTTTGGTGTAGTCTGCGGCGCCTTTGTTTCCGCATCCCGGAATCTTGCGATCCCTTAGTGCGACCCCTTCGCATGTGTACAGTATCTTCTTTGCTGAGGGTAGAAACTCATATGCTCTGGTGGTGTATATCTTTCCGCATGATGAGCATACAGGAAAGTATGGGAGAACTTCGGTATACTTCTCCTGTCCCAGCTCCTGCTTGATTATGTCTCCAACTCTTGACGCGTTGGCGAGGATCTTCTCTATCTGATCGTTGAAGAGTCCTCTTTGATAAGCCTCAGTCGCAGAATAGAATCTGTATTCTATTCCACATTTGTCAAGTGCGTCCCTCAACATGTAATTCACATGATCCCCGTAGCTCGGATGACATCCAAAAGGGTCGGGGATAGAAGATACTGGGTGGCCAAGATGCTCTGTTAGGGATTCAGGAAATCCCGTTGGAATCTTCCTCAACCCATCCATATCATCGGAGAATGCTATGTACTCAGCGTCTTGACCTTGGCTTTCGAGAGCGAGTTTGATGCCGAAAGCTCTCGTACAATCTCCGAGGCTTCCTAAGTGCGGGATACCAGATGCTCCCAGTCCACTTTCGGTTCTAATTGTCTCGTTTTCTCTCCTTAGCTTTCGCTCCCTTTCTAGAACCTCGTGAGCTATCTTGTCAAGCCAAGTACCTTTACCGATTATATCGTCGGCCACTTGTATCTCAGCCAATCCGCGAAGAGTTAGATGTGGACTAGAATAAATTCTTGTTTCAGAGTATCTGAGATGGTTGCTCGACTGCTAGCGCCCGCCGCAAAGACTGATAAACTCAGTAGAACATGTTCAACTTGGATGGAGTATATGTCGGCATCTACGCAAGATTTTGACGCTGAGAAGTTCATAACACTCCAAACTGAGGAGATCAAGCGATCTCTCGGAAAGGAACGCGCAATCATTGCTGTATCAGGAGGAGTAGACAGCACCACTTGCGCTGCGCTGACAAGGAGAGCAATCGGTAAGAACCTTGAATGCATGTTTATTGACACTGGATTTATGAGAAGAGGCGAGCCCGAAAGAGTCAAGAAGAACTTGGCAAAAGCCCCCCTCAGACTTCCTCTAAGAATAATCAGGGCACAAAAACGCTTCATGGATAACCTTCAAGGCTTGGCTGATGCTGAAGACAAGAGGAAGGCCTTCCGTGAAATTTTCTACTCAGCTTT
>JAPKYM010000179.1 GCA_026394315.1 Candidatus Bathyarchaeota archaeon
AGACATCATCCTTTGAGAGGATTTCGAAAATCCCGATCTTCAAATTCTCAATCAATCTTCTTCTACCCGCTGATGTTCAGAAGCTTTCTTACGAGTTTAACAGCTGCAACCGCGTCCTCACCGTAACCGTCTGCACCTATCTCTGCAGCCCATTCATCGGTAACGGTTGACCCTCCGATTATCACCTTGACTTGGTTCCTTAGCTTACTGTTCTTTAGGGCCTCAATCACTTCCTTTTGCACGGGAAGTGTCGTACTCAGCAGAGCCGACATGGCTACAATATGCGGTTTCTTCTCTTTTGTAGCCTCCACGAACTTGTCAGGAGGGACATCAACTCCAAGGTCTATTACCTCAAATCCAGCCGTGAACAGCATTGAAGCAACAATGCCTTTGCCAATATCATGGATGTCTCCTGCAACTGTTCCGATGACGATGCGTCCAGCGGCCTCTTTGCTGGACTCAGTCAGAAGGGGCTTCAAGTACTCTGAGATGACTATCTTCGCAGCCTCACCGGCAGTAACAAGCTCTGCCAAGAAAAATTCTCCCTTCTCGAACTTGTCACCTACGTCTTTCAGGGCTGAAGTCAGTGAATCGATGAGTTCCTGAGGGCTATGCCCCTGATCCAGAGCTTTCTTTGTAGTCTCAACAAGCTTGTCCTGATCGAATGAAAGCAGAGCTTCCTTCACAGCATCTCTAACTTGGGACATACAACTCTACACCATGCGCGCGAATTTGAGTTTATAGATTTTCTGAAGCAATAAGTGCATCAATATTTAAGGGATTCCTGACTACCAAGAAAGTCCGCAACAGGTTTGATTCTGAATGAACCGGAAAGACAGATCGGCCAAGCTGCATCAAGAATCAATAATTATCGACGGTCTAAACATCAGCGTCTGGAACAAGGAAGTCTTCGAAGGACTAAGGCGAGGAGGAGTGACTGCCATTAATGCGACGACGGCTTGCTGGGAGAATTTTAGAAATGCAATCGAAAATATTGAGGAATGGAACAGAAAGTTCGAAACCTACGGTGACATCATAACTCCGGTCAGGACTGTGGAAGATATCAAAAGGGCTAAGACAGAGACGAAGCTTGGCATCATACTCGGGTTCCAAAACATCACTCCTATCGAAGATGATATCGGATTGCTTAAGGTATTCTGGGACCTGGGCGTCAGAATTATCCAGTTGACCTTTCAAGATCGAAACCTGGCAGGTGACGGTTGCTGGGAGAGAACAGATGCGGGTCTGAGCGAGTTCGGATTCAAAGTCGTCAAAGAGATGAACCGTCAAGGTATACTTATAGATCTCTCTCATGCCGGCGACAAGACTACGATGGATGCAGTCGGAGCGTCCTCGAAACCTGTGGCCTTCACACACTCTAATCCAAGAAGCCTGAAAAATAGTAAACGGAACAAGACTGACGAGCAAATATCAGCCCTGGCGGAGAAAGGAGGCGTAGTAGGCGCAACCCTCTACCCGCCTGTTCTGGCCGCCGGATACAAATCCAATATCAATCACTACCTTGAAGTGATCGATTACTTGGTTAAACTCGTCGGCGTTGATCATGTTGCTCTGGGCACAGATTTCACTGAATTTCAGACTAGAGATTTCTTTGTAGAAGCATTGACTGGCAAAAGTTGGGATAAACCCCTAGTAGACCTGGACTACCCAGTCGTATATCCTAAAGGAATTCGCTCAGCAACAGACTTACCAAACGTAACAAAGGGGCTGACTAAGCGAGGATACAGCGAGACTGAGATCAAGAAGATCATGGGCGAGAACTGGATTCGGATCTACTCCGAAGTCTGGGAAACCTAAGAATGCGGAAGGCGCACAGGCGCGCCACCAACTCTGCTGCAATTTCTTATCCTATTTTCATCAATTCATACTTCTGTGTTCCTAGACCGAGCTTCTCAGCAACTTCGAACTGCAGGCGCCATTCTCTGGTTTGATCCTCGTTCTTGAAGACCTCGAAGGGCTGCCAGTCCGCCAGCTTGAGAAACTTGTCGTCGCCAGGGTTCATCGCATTGATCTCCTCAGCAGCAGATCCTCTAATCCCGGGCGAATTGATAATGGCATCGGCCGTGGCTTTATCGATAGCTACTGGATCTTTGGATGCGAAGATGCCTATGTCCGGGACCATCGGGACATCGCCGTAATCAGCACAATCACAATGTGGGGTGACGTCATAAGCTAGGTTGATGAATCCAACTTTCTCCTTTCCGATGTGTCTGACGACGGCTGCTGCTGCGTCGACATTGCGGATGATAAGTTCCTTGTTTCTTGGATAGTGCAGCTCCCCCCATCTTGATATCGCCTTTGCAGGACAGACGTCCCAGCATCCACATCCCAAAATGCATTTCTTCTGGGTGATCTGAGGTTTGGTCTTCGAGGGTTGAATAGCTCCAACAGGACAGAATGGAATGCATATCCCACAGTCAGTGCATTTCTGATGATCTATCTTAGGCTTCTTTCCAAGGTGCAGGGGCGCTTTGCCGGTCTTCGTGAGACATCCGATGCCTATGTTCTTCAGGGCTGCTCCAAATCCTGTTCTCGGATGACCTTTAACATGAGCAACAGATATCATAGCATCCGATTCTGATATGGCCTGCGCTATCTCAACTTGCTTCATCCTGACGCCGTTGATCTTAATCTTGATACCTGACAGCCCCTTCAAGCCGTCCGCCGTTATTATTGGGGCACCCAGGGTCTCTTGGGTGAAGCCGTGAAGAGTTGCCATCTTAAGGCAGCCGATAGCTGTCCCCCTGATAGATGCTAGGCCCATTCCTGTGGTCTCAGTTATGAAGGGTTTCCCGCCTGCTTCCTGTACCTTCTCAACAACCGCCCTTATGTGCTCAGGTCTCAAATGCCTCTGGTTCTCACCAGTGCCAAAATGAACCTTCAGGGCAACAAAGTCGCCCTCTGATATTACGCTCTGCATAGCTGCGGCGTCAAAGAGGTTCTTTATCTTCTTAGATATCGTCTGGTCAGCCTTCTTTGATCGCATGTCCGCAAAGTAAACCTTCGAAGCCATACTGCTCGAACAACTCCCGAATGGTTAAGACCAATCACGGGTCTCTTAAAAAACTGTTTGAAAACCAAGCTTAGAGCCTGCGCTGACCAGCGGATTAGAGAGGATTTGAGCAGGAAACCCCACATGCTTTAGCGGTGGAATGAATTGCGTGTGCATAGCACCAAATCCAGAGATTTATATGCAATAAACACATATAAATAAGGTATGCCGAAGGGATATCAAAAATCCACAACATCCGTACACCTGATGAATTACCATTTTATATGGTGCCCAAAGTACAGACGACCCGTCCTGCAAGACAGCATCAAAGAAAGATGCAAACAACTCATAGAAGAGAAAGTGAATGAAATGGAGTGTAAAATCCTAAAACTGCGAATCATGCCTGACCACGTTCACCTATTTATCCAAGGAAAACCGAAGCTTGCACCAAATAATATCATAGCCGGCATCAAAGGATACACATCGAACATGCTACGGAAGGAGTTCCCTAAGCTTCTAAAAATACCCACACTCTGGACACGCTCATACTTCGTTTCCACTGCCGGCAACATTTCAATGTCTGTGATACAAAAATACATTCAGGCGCAAAGAGGAAAATGAAACGAGCATACAAATACCGCATATACCCAAACAGGGAACAAGAGGAAAAACTCGCAAAGACACTCAATACCTGCCGAATCCTCTACAACCACATGCTTGCGGAACGCAGAGACAAATATGGAAACGACGGAAGATCACCATCCTTCTACGAGCAGAAACGAGGACTCGTAAACACCAAAAACACCAACCACTACCTCCAAGATGTCCACTCACAAGTCTTGCAAGACGTCACTCTACGCATAAACAGGACTTTCAACGCTTTCTTTGATAGAGCAAGAAAGAAGGCAAGTGGAATGGCAAGGTCGGATACCCCCGCTTCAAGGGACGCAACCGCTACGACAGTTTCACATACCCACAATATGAGAACGGATGCAAGCTAACGACTGGAAAGCTGTTTCTCTCAAAGATAGGCTCGATACGAATTGTACAGCACAGACCTATAGAAGGAACAGTGAAGACTTGCACCATCCGCAGAGACGTTGACAGGTGGTATGCATGCTTCCCAGTGGAGACACCTGCCACAGCAGTGGAGACGAAGCATCCGAAGAACCCAGTCGGCGTTGATGTCGGTCTGAAATCTCTCATAACCCTAAGTAATGGCGAGAAGATAGAGCCACCAAAATATCTACGGAAGATGCAAAAAAGGTTGAGGAGAGAGCAACGTCGACTATCAAGAAAGAGGAAAGAATCGAATAATCGAGATAAACAACGCATCAAGGTGGCAAGAGTCCATCGCAAAGTGCGCTTGCAGAGAACAGACTTCAACCATAAGCTAAGCCATACGCTCGTGAATAGATTCGACCTAATAGCATTTGAACGCCTATCAATCAGAAACATGATACAAAATCATCATCTTGCCAAATCAATAGCAGACGCTTCATGGTATCAACTGCAAACCTTCACCTCTTACAAAGCAGAGTACGCTGGTAAGAGCGTGAGATTTGCTGAATCACGTGACACGACTACAGAATGTTCAAGATGCGGATTTCCAGTACCGAAGAACCTTTCTGAGCGGATGCACCTGTGTCCGAACTGTGAACTCATGAAGGATAGAGACTGGAATTCCGCAGTAAATATTCTGAATCGAGTAGGGTGGGGCACACCCGAATCTACGCCTGCGAAGATTGAACCTCTACCTCTACCGCAAAAGGGAGGAGGCAAGTTCGGTCGATGAAACAGGAAGCCCACGGCTTTAGCCGTGGGAGGATGTCACCAGACAAAAAGGTGTGTTAGGGAAGATGCTTCCCTAACCAGGTTATTCCTCGAGACTATTCTTCTGAGCGCACTACTTAGTAGTTCTCGGAGAAGAGTTCGAAGAAGGCTCTATCATGAGCGCAGACGGGGCATTTCAACGGTGCTTCCTTGGACTCCATTACGTGACCACAGTTGCGACATCTCCACTTCACAGGGCTCGGCTTCTTGAATACTTGGTCTTTCTCCACACTCTCTAGTATCTTCAAGTATCTTCGCTCGTGGTGAGCTTCCACTGAACCGACTCGTTGAAAAGTGTTTGCCACGTCTTTGAATCCCTCCTTCTCTGCTGTCTCTGCAAAACTTGGGTAGAGGGTTCCCCACTCTAGTTTCTCACCTGCAGCGGCTGCCTTGAGGTTCTGAGCGGTGGTTCCAACGATTCCTGCCGGGTACTTTGCCGTAATCTCGGCGTCGCCTCCTTTAAGATGGTCAAAGAAGAGTTTTGCGTGTTCTTTCTCATTATCCGCCGTCTCAGTGAAAATCGCTGAGATCTGCTCGAAGCCTTCCTTCTTTGCCGCACTGGCGAAGAAAGTGTATCGGTTTCTTGCTTGTGACTCTCCTGCAAAGCCTGCAAGAAGGTTCTTTTCGGTTTTGCTTCCCTTGAATTCCATATCTCCCAACTCCTTGAGAATGTGTGCTGTTGCCCACCCAATCTTTTTAGGGTTGCTGTAGATAGCGAGCGCTAAGTATTATCCACACTACAGTGGCCAGTCGTAGAGTAGCGCATAGTGTCCAGAATTCAGCTTCTATCGAAGTAGATGGATTTGCCTTTGGCAGAGATCGGTATTCCCATCACTAGGCTCGATTTCTTGGTCAGCCCCAGTCTGACAGCTGCCGTTCCAATCCGGTACATGATTCTGTTGTCTGTATTCTGATCCATGGCGGTCTTCACGGCAGAGCCTATAGCGATGCCCATGTCCAGGGTTTTGAAGATGCAGTTGGGTCCTTTGAAGTCGACTCCTGTGATTCGGGTTGCCTGGTTGAATTCGGCGCAGGTCTTGCAGCCGCATCCTCCGCAGTTAAGGCCGAAACTCTTGTTTCCCTCCACGCCTATCAGGATGACCGCTGCGGAGTCTCGGACGTTCTTGCCGTCACGTCCGAAGCCTGGACTCAGCACCGCTGTCGACAACTGGCATTTTTACAGATCACCCAAGTGAAAAGTAGATGGCTGAACCGGTATTATTAAGTAATGTGATGCGTCGTAGCCAGCCCGCGCGCGTTGGTTCTGCCACTATGTTCATCTGAGTAGCTCATGGCGTCTTACTAGTGCGTATAGTGCGTTTACCGCCCTCTCTGGTGATGAAAAGACGGGGATCCCCATCGAATGCATCTTTGCCTTCTCAGTCTCCTCAACTTGGGCGCCGCCGACATAGCATACTACCACTGGCTTCTCCGTCTTGTCAACGACATTCTTCACTGCTTCTGCAGCGCGAGGCAGTGGGTCCGCAAATATCGGCATAAAGGCGTGAATGTTCTCGTCTTGGAGATTCTCCTCCATCACAAGTTGAAACATCTCTGATGTTGTGGATGTCAGGTCGAATGGGTTGCGGAATATGCAGTGGTTTGGCAGGACTCCGCGGAGTCTTTTTTCGGCTCTTTCTGTTATGTGTGGGAGTATCAATTGTCGCTTGTCAAGCAAGTCAGCCGCTAAGATGCCTGCTCCGCCTGAAGATGTTATGATGAGGACTCCCCGACCTTTTGGTGCAGGCAAGAATGATAGAGCCTTGGAGAAATCGTAGAGCTCATCTAAGCTGTCTGCGTTTATGATTCCTGACTGCTTGAGGGCAGCTTCGAAGATCTCACTTCTTCCAGAAAGCGACTTTGTATGCGAGGCCGCTGCAGTTTTCCCCAGCTGTGTTCTGCCGCCCTTTAGGACGACCACTGGCTTCTTTCTTGAGACTTTTGAAGCAACCTCCATGAACTTCCTTCCGTCACCGATGCCTTCGATGTACAATGCTATGGTCCTTGTATCAGGATTGTCCGCCATGTATTGGAGGAGTTCGACCTCATTCACATCAATCCCGTTTCCGAGCGAGATGCATTTACTTATGCCGATTCCTTCTTTTTCAGCCCAGCATCCCAGAGCAGTACCGACGAGCCCACTCTGAGTTACTAGCCCGATAGGGCCTTTCTTCTTGATGCCGACCCACATTGACATGCCAATATGTGGGTTATCTACGCCGATGCAGTTGGGACCGACCACCCGCACTCCAGTCTGACGAATGATATCGATAAGTGCCTTCTCGAGATCTTCTCCTTCCTTTCCTACCTCACGAAAACCGCCTGAGATTATTACTGCTGCTTTGACCTTCTTGCGTCCACACTGCTTAAGGATCTCCGCTACCACTGGTGACGGCACGACGACCACGGCTAGATCTACAGGTTCAGGAACAGTCTCTATAGAAGGATATGCCCTGAGCCCCAAAATCTCTTGTATCTTGGGATTGATGGGGAACAGTCTACCCGCAAATCCCGACTCGATGAGGTTCTTGAGGATTAGATATCCTGTCTTCTCTGGATCTCTTGAAGCTCCTACTATGGCAATGGAAGTCGGCTCAAAGATCGCCCTCATCGCTTCGTCCTGCACAATCAGCCCCCTCTCGGGTTCTAGTGAAAGATGTGAGATTAATAAGCTACTCAGCGCGGCCGATTATCTTGCTAGATTTCCGAGAATGTCGAAGATCATTTCTCTTGCTTCGCCGACAACCTTGACCTTTTTCCTCAGTTCATTATCTTGGTCCAGTTCTTCTTTGAGGGC
>JAPKYM010000076.1 GCA_026394315.1 Candidatus Bathyarchaeota archaeon
GGGCGGTTCTTTTGTTGCCGTTGTGAAATGGATGGTCGAGGACGAGAGAATGTATTAGTGCCGCAGCACTCATCTCTATCGAAGGGTACTTCGAGTGCTTCCCGATGGATGTATGCTGGCGGAATACAGCCGAAGCGATTATGTCGTCGTCGCGAGGTCCTGGAGGATATATAGGGTCTTCTTGATCGGCGAAGTCTGAGACAAGAGTAAAATGTATCTTTAAGACTTCTTCGAGCGATAAGAGTCGAACTTCTCGCACACGTCCAACGGTTTTCCAATCGAGAGCGTCAAGTGTTGCTCGTGGAGTAGGTTCGAGGGCTTCAGGTGATGGTTGAACAGTCAGCTGAATCGGAATGGAAGTTTTCTTGTTAGTTTCCGATTCGAGTTTCCGAATCGCTCCTTTCGGCAACTTCCTCGCATTCTTAGACATTGGAAATCCGAGTTCATCGAGAAGAGATCGAAACTGCATCTCATCTAGGGAAAGCACTCGTTGCCAATAAGAAGGAGAAGTAAGTTGTTTTGAAGTTGGGAGAGACAAAACGCGTTTAGCTAGCCCTAATCGCGAACCAATCAGTTCATCGGATGGTTCATTGACTTCATTAATGCCAGCATCCCAAAGGGTAAGAAGCGTGTCATCAAGCTCGCGCCCAGTTAATGCCGCCAGTCTAGAGACTGTCAGTCTGTCCCGTTTCTTCATAGGCGTGATTTGTGGACGTTGTTACTTAGGTTGCATTACTCTTTCACCCCGTACTCACCTTGAGCTTAACTCAGCGAAGGTTTTGTTGCCCACCCTAAACAGTCTCTCTCCACATGTCTATGAGGAACCGGCTCAGGGTGGAGTCTTCTTGTAACCAATGCATTTCTTCTCCCAGCACTCCCTGCCATACAACCGGGTCAGGGGTGCTCAGGTCTTGCTTGTGGATTCCCCAGGAGGCAACTCCTAGGTCTTCATCCATGAAAACCAGCCAATCCTCCTGCCAATCCAGCTCCTCGATGGTCCGGAGACGGTTCTGCTGATTGTTGATCCCGTGATAACCAAGAAGGGAGTAATAGTCGAAGAGGGCTGCAGGAATCCGCAGGCCGCGCTGAGCGAGTCTGACCTTGGCGGATTCATCACCGAGGCCATCTCTTGACTCAAGTTCAGATCCGAAGATCTCGCGGAAGTGGGATGTGTAGAACGGCTGAAACATTATATTTTCTGCATCCCCCTAAAATATATCATTGAATTCGTTAACGCACCTTGATAACTCAGCAAAAAGTCGTAATAATTTGTCTTTTATTGTCACCATTTTGATCAATAAAATTGTAAAAGTCAAGGGGAAAAGTCGATGTTTGATGGGGTAGTTCATGATGACAACGTTCGCCTTTATGAGCTACAATTAGGGCTTTAAAAGGGTAGGGGGTATTATTTATATGGAGATACCGGAATTCGCATCGCGGGATACGTTAACCAAGCTCTGGTGGCTCCATGATTCCTTCTGGCATGCGGCGCTGGTTGAAGAATTGGGGTTTGAACAAGCCAACCGGATCAATCTCGATGTTGCTGAAAAGCTCTTTCGCATGATGACCAATCAGCTTCTGCGCGAGCGGGTGATCGAGCGGCCGCGCACGATTCAGGATCTGCTCGCCATCTTCAAGGTCGTGTGGAAGAACGCCTTTTTTGACGGCCTCTACATCAACGATCCTATTTCCTATAATGGCAACACCGCCGTCTGGATCGGGAGCAAATGCTATGTCCACGAGGCAGTCAAAAAGGCGCGGATGCTCGCGGGCTACGAGTGCGGCTGCCAGGCAGTGCGCAACGGGGTGATGAAGGCCCTGCGCCTCAAGCCCCTGCACGAGATCAAAGAGAGCCTGGTCAAGGGGGATGGGCGCTGCGTCATTGAGATCACCTTCGCCCCCGAATAGCCAAGGGTTACCGTCAAATCTATTCC
>JAPKYM010000295.1 GCA_026394315.1 Candidatus Bathyarchaeota archaeon
GCTTAAAGACAGGACGATTCCTGTCGCATCCCTGTCAAGTCTGAAACTTGCAGGAGAAGTAGCCTTAACGCTCAAGCGTTGGATCGAAGAAGGCAAATTCCTTATTACATCAGCTCAAGAAAGACTGCCCACGACGGGCAATTTCAAGCCGATGAAGATCAGCAAAGAGACGTTATTCGCCCAGAACATAATGATACCTTCTGTAACGTGTCAACCTGAAGAAGACATCGACACAGTCGCGAAGAGGATAGTCGAAGAGAACGTTAATCATGTGGTTGTGGTGACGCCCAAAAGAACCCTTATCGGGATAGTAACCTCGTTCGACATAACACGCGCTGTTGCTTTCAAAGAGTCAAAGCTTTCCAACGTAATGACGAAAAAGGTTGTTACGGCCTCACCCGAAGAGCCCGTCGAGGCTTGTGTCCGTAAGATGAAGAAGCATGACATATCAGCTCTGCCTGTAGTTGATGCTGACAAGAACATCCTCGGTATCGTCACGAGTGAGAGAATCAGCAGGCTGTTCGGAGAGTATCAGTAGCATGAAAGCTCGCTTGAAATTTGGCAAAGATAGGACTTCCAAACCAATTATATCATCGGTGATTCTGAAAACCAGGGCACCAATCAACATCCTTAGAGCTGAGATTGATGAGAGTTCAGGGGAAGTCCTCATCGAGGTCCCAGACGAGAAGGCAAAGAAGACCGTTGAAGCTTTCAAAGAGATGGGCGTCGAGGTCAAGGTCGGCGGATTCATAGAGCTATTGCGCGAGAAATGTATCGATTGCGGGCATTGCATAACAGTGTGCCCTGTCGAAGCCATATCTGCTAAGAAAGATCTGACAGTAGTCATAGATCCTCAAAAATGTATAAACTGTGGAGCCTGCGTCGATTGTTGTCCTACAAGAGCCATCGAGACGTCTCAGTAGGGAGGATTTCAGATACCTAAGGCTTTCAGACTCCACAAGACAATCGGAGAGTCCTCAATATTCGTCAAGACTGACCGGCGTGAAGCAGCCGAGGTCGCATTCCAGACGATAGTCGAGAATAGGAAGCTTCTCCAGGATTATGGTAGGTCTTTTCCAGAATTCTTTCTTGCACTCGATCCGATTCCGGTCAGCAGGAACGCCCCCGAAATAGTATTGAGGATGACTCAGGCAGCAGAGGCTGCGAATGTCGGCCCTATGGCAGCCGTCGCGGGGGCCCTTGCGGATCTAGCTGTCGAAGAAATGATCAAGAGTGGTGCCAAGATTGCGGTTGTTGAGGATGGTGGTGAGATCTCAGTGAGAAGTAGTGAGAAGCTCGACGTCATGATATACGCGGGAGAGTCTTCGCTTTCCAAGAGGCTGGGCTTCAGAATTCTTCCAGAAGACTGTCCTCTCGGTTTGGCAACCAGCTCCGGGACGGTGGGTCACGCTTTGAGTCTCGGCTTCGCTGACGCTGCTACAGTCGTTGCTGAGAATGCAGCTTCGGCCGACGCAGCCGCGACCGCTGTCTGTAATGCCGTTGACAGCAAGGATCTTGCGAGTTCGATCGAAAGCGGTTTGAGAGTCGCCCAGAGTATTCAAGGCGTCAAAGGGGCCCTGATCATAAGAGATAACCGCGTAGGTTTTGCTGGGCAGCTTCCAGGACTGATTGGTGTGAAGCAGTTGCAGAAGACTGGCAGATGCTGATCTGGCGCGCGACTGGTTACAGCCGTATTTGCAGTACGGTGCGCGCTCCGCTCATTTGTTTGTAACAATGATAGCTGATGAAGACAATCTGGGTCTAGGATCTGGGTCTTCATCAGGAACGCCTATAGGGAGAAGCGCTACGACATAGAGGTGTTCTGGCAGATCCAGTAGTTCTTTTATCTTCTTTTCATCAAAAAGTCTCACCCAACAGGATCCTAAGCCCAGCTCAACAGCTTCCAAGACTATGTGTTCGATGGCAATTGCGACATTCAGTATGGTTGTGGGTATCCGTTCGTGCATTTCAGCTGAGGCTGCTCTGATGTTTCTTTCCATCAATTCTTTCTCAGCATCGTCTCCGAGCTTGATGTCTCCCCTTCTCAATACTCCTTGTACTTGTTTTCTTGTTCTCTTCCATGAGATAAGATCTCCGCAACATACGATAACTACAGCAGCGCTTTCAACGAATTCTTGATTGAAAGAAGCCTTCCGTAGTTTGCTTTTCAATTCTTTGTCTTTGACTATTATGAAGCGCCATGGTTGGACATTAGAGCCTGAAGGGGCCAATCGTGCTGCTTCTATGAGTCTCTTAACCTGTTCTTCAGATAATTGGGTGTCCTTGAACTTTCGAATACTCCTCCTTTTTCTAATTGCCTCGAGTACTTCCAAATGATCCACCTTACTTAGCGGATATGAGATAACATGTGATGTCAATATTGTGTCTTAAGATCAGCGATGTGAGACAGGGATCTCGAGAAGGTCAAGCGCGCGTCTCAGTAGATTCTCTTGAACTCCATTCTGTAGAGTTCTACGCCTCATTCTCTACGTTTTTGTGATGTTGTTTGCTTTGGTGTTCTCTCTTAGTTTGTGTGCAGTCAGAAGATTGATCTATATGAAATCATGGTTCAAATCTTGGAGCTCTCACCATCTACAGGGGGATATAGGGAATAACGGCGTTATAGCTGGATCGTGGAAGTCTGAATTTCGACGTGTAAATTGTCACGTGTAAGTGGTATAGCTAGTTACGCAGTTGGGGTAGTCTGGGCAAGCCGGTTTGTTTCTTTTGTGTTGCTGCTGTTTTTCTTTGACCTCACTCGCTCTACGATCTTCGTTATTTCTTTCACGTATTGTTTGGACCTAAGCTTCCTCCAACTTCTCTTCAGTGCTACTTCCAATAATGGTTAGGGGTATCGTCCCAACTATAGTGATTATCAATGCCCATGGGATTGCATAGGCATAGTCGATATCAATATTGTACGACGAATCCCACGACAGAGCAATGCTTGAACCCAGATCATCTACCTTTGGAAAGGGATTGAGCCTCGGGAAAGTTGTTCCCGCTCATTTAATTAGGAGTGGCAGAATCAGAAGGGCGGTGAGTCCCATGAGCTTCATGAAGATGATGAGACTCGGCCCCGCGACATCCTTCATCGGGTCGCCTACGGTATCTCCCACGACCGCCGCTGTATAGGTCTCAGATCCCTTGCCACCATAGAGCCCAGTCTCGATGAGCTTCTTCGCGTTGTCGAAAGCTGCGCCACCGTTGTTGAAGAACACAGCTAGCGACACTGAGGATACTGTGATGCCGATGAGGAGCGCCACAAGGGTCTCGACACCAAGTAGGAGCCCTACTACGACAGGCGGGATAACCGCTATCAGGCCCGGCCAAACCATCTCCCTAAGGGCCGCCCTGGTGCAGATGTCGATGGGGCGTGCATAATCGGGTTCCACTGTACCCTCCATGACGCCGGGGTTCCTGAATTGCTTCCTAACTTCGTCCACCATTGTCATGGCGGTCTTCGCCGTGGAACCAATAGTAAGGCTTGCGACGAGGAAGCTCAAGGTCACGCCGACGAAGATCGCGGCGACGTTGAATGGGTCGATAAGGCTCAAGCTCTTGACTCCGGCTAACTCAAAGAATGTGATGAATACGGCGAAGGCAGTGAGTGTACCCGTGGTTATGCTCAGCGCCTTCGTGTAAGCCTTCATGCTGTTACCGACGGCGTCGAGGAGGGTGAGAGTCTCCACCGCCTTCTCCTCATGAGCCATCTTGGCTACGCCATTAGCGTTGTCCGCTATTGGGCCGAAGGCGTCCGCGGACATAATGAAGCCGATCATGAGGTCGGTACCTATGTTCGCAAGCGCGATGGCGTAGAGAGAGAAACCAGAAATTATGTAGGAAAAGACTGCAGCACCTATTACACCAGCAACCGGGAATATGGGGTTCTGGAAGGCGTAACCAAGGCCAGTGATGAGGTTGATCGCCGATCCCCTCTGAGACGCCTCAGCTATGCTCCTCACTGGCTTACCCCTATACCCTGTGTAGTATTGCGCCACGTAGATGGAGATCAGGACGGCGACGAGACCACTCAGGATCGAGTAAAAGATGGTGACGTCACCCAACAGGTAGATAGATAGGAAGTAGGAGCCGGCCGAACAGAGGAGAAATGTAGTACCGAGCCCCATCGTGATCGTCTTGGAGGGATCGAGCCTGAGTTGCCTTACGAGCATCACCCCTACGACGGAGGCGAGATATCCGGCGCACGGAAGCAGCAAAGGAAAGATGACCGCGTTGAAACCGTACCTGCCTACGAAAGCGGCTCCGAGCATCATGCCCGTGATCATGTCGCCACTAAAGCTCTGGAAAAGATCAGATCCCCTCCCAGCACAGTCGCCGACATTATCCCCGACCAGGTCCGCAATTACCGCAGGATTTCTAGGGTCATCCTCAGGTATACCCTGCTCAACCTTTCCAACAAGATCGGCCCCGATGTCTGCCGCCTTAGTGAAGATACCGCCGCCTACCTGCGCGAACAGTGCAATAAGGCTGGCTCCGAAGCCGAACCCGACGAGGTCGTTTGGGTCCTTAAGAAGGATGAAGAGGAGGGTTACTCCCGCTAGGCTAAGAGCTGGCACTGAGAGGCCCATGAGGCTTCCCCCCATGAAGGCGATGCGGAACCCGT
>JAPKYM010000044.1 GCA_026394315.1 Candidatus Bathyarchaeota archaeon
GAACGAGTCTTACTGATGACCCAGCCCTTCAGCAAATTGTAAATAGTCTTCGGTCTCATTTTGAGAAGCTGTTCAGGCGTCTTCTTAACATCCTCAACAACACGAGCTAGATCATCAACATAGTCAGTAGCAGTCCGAATCTGAAGCAGCCCAGAAACCTCATTATACCACGCCTTGACCTTCCTTGAACGCTTCAAAAGAAGAGAAGCCTTTTTAGACAAAGTGTGGTCGTAGCTATACCTTACCATCCGAAACCCGAGAAATGACTGTTAGACGAGGATAAAAGGATCTGGGTCTGGGACGGTTAAAGTGGGCCCGTAGCTCAGTCTGGTCAGGCATCATAGAGGTGCTCACAGAAAGAGCGACAGAGCAAATGTCGATGCTCATAAGGGACTGGGTGACCTGTTGGCCATGGGTTCAAATCCCACCGGGCCCACCATCACGATGAAGATATCTACTGAGTCGGCATCCAACATAACAATAGTGCGCGCTATCCGCTGGCAGGGCATAGTTGGTTCCACGGCTGACAGACAATCGTTGACTCAGAATGGAGAGTTTGCGTGAGTACTAAGGCCATGCGGCAAAGTGAGGGAATCCCGAAGCAGTTTCGAGAGTCAAGTGTCTATGCTTCGGATATCCTGCTGCGGCCACTTATCATAGAGGAACAGATGCATGTCACCCACTAGATGGCTGATATTCCTTTTTGCCTCTTTATTGTATTTCGTTGGCTACTTCCACAGGGTATCCCTCACAATTGTAGTTGCGGAGCTAATGCGAGACTTCTCGGCAAGTGCCACATCCATAGGTTTTCTTTCCTCCCTGTACTTCTTTTCTTATGCCGCCATGCAGATTCCTGCAGGATTGCTAGTTGACTCATTTGGGCCTAGGAAGACTCTAGCATCATTCTGTTTTCTTGCGTCACTGGGCACTCTGATATTCTCCATCTCGCCGTCGCTTCCGTTTGCAATGCTTGGCAGGACTTTCATTGGGCTGGGGGTCTCAGTGGCCTTTCTATGCACAACCAACCTGATAGCATCATGGTATAGTGTCAAGAGTTTTGCAAGCCTCACTGGCGTTCTAGTGTCGATAGGAAACTTGGGGGCTATTGCCGCTTCAGCTCCGCTTGCAATCTTGGTAACCAGTCTAGGATGGCGTTTCTCCTTTGCAGCAATCGCCATCGCCACATGCACCTTGGCAATTGCGATCTGGGCTCAAGTAAGAGACAAGCCTGAGAGGGGTTCTTCTGCATTGCCTCAGTCGTCTTTGTCCAACGATCTTCCTATTGAAGGCAAATGGGGCTCAATGACCGGCGTCTGGCTCTCGTTTAGGAATAGGGATTTCTGGTTCACTGCTTTTCCTCCGTTTTTCTTCTTCGGTTCGTTCGTCAGCCTTCAGGGTCTTTGGGGTGTTCCATATTTGACTCAGGTTTACGGAGTCAGCAGAGTGGATGCGAGTCTATTGATCATGATGATGTCTGCGGGGTTCTGTCTTGGAGCAATGTTCTGGGGTCTGGTTTCGGACAGACTGATGATCTCCAGGAAAAAGATCTACTCATTCTGCACGATCCTCTACACTGCTACGTGGTTGTTGCTCACATTTCTTCCAGACGAAGTCGGTGCACATCTTCCAGCTCTGTTATTCCTATTGGGTTTCTTCTTCGGAGTCATGCCAATAAGCATAGTCATGGTCAAAGAACGCTTCCCCGGCAGGATAATGGGTGCAGCCACAGGCAGTGCGAATGTCTTCCCATTCATAGGGGCGGCCCTTTACCAGCTGCTGATGGGCTATGTCTTGGACACCTTCGGACTGGTATCTGTTGTGGAAGGGGTTAGGACATTCTCCAGAGCTTCGTACAGACTTGGCTTCCTAGTTTGTCTTGCTTCATTGATTCCAGCAACGGCTATGGCTCTCCTCATAAGAGAGCCCAAAGAGACTAGGAACCAGCAAAACAACATTGATTTGATGGACCCTCGCATCGCACATTAGCATACCACTTATATCTTGGAGATGTGACGCTTACTCTGGTCCATTGAGGTAAGACTAATGCCTACTGAGATCTTCGACATAGAGTCCTTTGTCAGACTTTCAGAGTCAGCTATTGAATGCCGCGTAAGAAGAGCAGAAGACTCTGTCAAGCTGAAGCTCAAGACTCCAAGACAACTCTACACGATAAAGGTGCCCAGTCCGAAGGCCGAAGAGATCATAAAGCGACTTACTTGCGAAGTTGTAGAAGCCTAAAGTGTCTTGGCCACTAGCCGCCGTGAGCAGTAGGGATCAGCGTCACGGTGTCCCCCTCTGATAGAGGGGTTCTAAGTCCACTCAATAGGCCTATCTCGATACCATTAACCAGGACTATCATGCTCTGCTTAAGATCAGAAGCTGTCCCTTTGTCGATAACTGATTTGAGAGTTTCAAACCGTACGAAGATAGTCTCAAGCAAATGACTTACTTCAGTGGGGGTCGAGACATCCAATTCATCTTCATTCTTTCCGGCAGCCCACCTAAAGGGTCCGACGTACTTTACAGTCACTTTGGCCAGCAAGTTCACCTAACCAGTGTCTCTACTATCGATTCGGCAGCGTCTACAATCGTCTTAGCCGTAGATACTATGGCGCCCTTTCCGAACGTAGGTTCCAACTCCGATAGTTCACGCGTGATCTCTCTTATCTTGATCAGAAATCTCACGAGGGAGTCGTTGCGGTCCATCCTCCCCAGATTTGTTTCAGCTATTGCAGGATCAGAGTAATCCGGTGTTCCCAAAGCATGTTGGACCGCTAGTTGTGCCTTCCTCATAGCTAACGTTGCTGTCTCTCGAACAGTCTCAACCGCTTTCAAGTCACTTGCTAGAGAAAGATCTACTTTTGCCTCTCTTATGTATCTGAAGGCCCATATTCTATCTGATTCAGAGCATAGACTGCTTCTCATCCTGTGTCTCCTATCGTTGTCGGATGGCGCGCGCTAAAGAAGTCAAGATCTTTGGTCCGGCCACAACCATCAAAGATTGACGAAAAATGGGGTCGGCTTTAGAGGTCTGTTAAGGACCTCACGCCAATTCTACGGGGGCCAGAAAGAGCTCTAGCTCTTAACTGGATTTTACGAGCAATATCTCAATTGTAGAGACCGCCCTTGTGCCCCCTTCCTGCATTGGTATGTCCTCGGTCCCGAGGTTTACGCGCTCCACTTTCAGGTTTTGCATGAATCTACGCCGGGTAATCTCCGCAACATCTACAGCGGTTGATATGGCCATACCTCTCGCCTTTAGGGTTACTTCCTTAGTTTCCCCGCCACCGAAGATGGTTATCACGGCCAATACATAGTTCATGGTTGGCTTTCGTCCAATGAATACGGTATTTGGGTCCTTTGACATTCTGTATTCCTCCTTCTATGAAGTCTTGGCAAAGAGTCTATTGCCCCATCATCGATATTTAAAAGCTTCTAGGTGTTTTCTCACTTGTTTCTATCGTCCTCGGGTGGCGGAACTGCGGCCGGGGCCATCATGTGCTGTTTCCTGTGCTCCTCAACACGCTTCAGTCCTGTCAAATACCCGGCAATCCTATTTCGAAGCTTCTTTGTTTTGCTGTCGACGTATTGGCTTACCAGAAGCTTGTTGTTATCAAAGTCTGCGGTGATCTCGTCTGTGTGCTTCTGCAATAGCTCCTCTGCGGTCTTCTTAATGACGCCTGATCTTACTTTGCCCAATCTTTCTCATCCGACCTGTTTTCGAACAGTGGGCTAAGGTTGCAGTCTCAACACTAAAAACGTTTAGGTTGCTCGATCCATTATCAATAACATGGCTTTGTCGTGAGAGAGCAGGACCTTGATGGTACTGTCATCGGTCTGAGCCGGTTTTGCGTCATTTCTGGACAAACTCTTAAATATTCAGCAGTTTTCTGGAAATTACTGGGGTAAGTGCTATGACTGATGGTGAACTCTCCACAGCGGCCATTCATCGACTCATTGAGAAAGCGGGAGCATCAAGAGTCGGCGACGGAGCTGTTGAAACACTAAGAGAAATCCTAGAGAACATCGCTGTGCAAATAAGCAAGGACGCCATAGATTTCGCCTCTCACGCAGGCAGAAGAACCGTGAGATCCGATGATATCAAACTCGCTGCTAAGAAATTCTCATGAATAGAATCAGTCGAAACAAACACTTCCTCTTGGGGGCAATTCTCGAGAAGAGACTCTCAAGACAGCGAATTTTCGATGCATAGACATATTTAGCAAAAGTCGATTCTTCAGTAGTGTGCTCCGGTAGTATAGACCGGTCAAACGAAATCTGCCGAAAGTATG
>JAPKYM010000002.1 GCA_026394315.1 Candidatus Bathyarchaeota archaeon
CTCACTCTCCCCAAACTTTTGTGAGTTTCAAATTCCCGGTCAGGTTACACTATGCGGTGATCGCTGGAAGGCGTTGGAAAACAATCGAGTATGATTAGTTCCCAGTCTCGACCCGACTCAGCTCAGCAGCGATAGTCGTTTCGATACGGTCGTGCTCCTCAGGGTTGCGGAGTACCCTGCCCTTGGGCTATCGTGAAACATTGAGCTGTCAGAAACCGTAAAAGTGGGTAGTCCTATTGATAATCACTTGTAAGCAATCAAGCAAAGGACTTGGAATGAGTTGCTGAAGATGAAACTTAAGGTTAAAGATACTCTATCTTTGTGCCTGCTTGGCTTACTACTAATCCTCGGCCCCCAATCACAAGGCAAGCAGGGTTCACCCGGTCCGTTACCGCCTTCCCAAGTTCACTTTGAGCTTGGGACAAGTGCCCGTGGCATCCCTTTCAGGATTATTGACAACAACATATATCTGACGATACGAATCAATGATTCGGTCGAAGTTGAAGCGGCATTCGATTCGGGTCTTCCTATCAACGGCGTGATAGTGATTGACTCGGCAGTAGCAAGCAAACTAGCACTTTCGTTCGTTGGGAGCACTCCGTTAGGCGGAGCCGGCGACGAGGCATTGGTAGCCGACATAGCTCTGGGGGGAAAGATCTCTCTATCAGGGGTGTCCTTCATGGATCAACAGGTACTCGTGGTGAGAAATACCCAGAAGTACAAGAAATGGCTCACCGGTGCAATAATTGGAGGAACGGTACTGAACTCCTGTGTTGTGCAGATCGACTATGAGAAATCTCTACTTCATATTTACGAGGACGGGACGTGCGATATTCACAGGGCATCCCTGTTGTCAATGCAAGGCTCGGACAGAAGGGAAAACCGCCCGTGAACGTAACGCTCCTGATGGATACGGGTGCCGACGTACCGTTCTCCCTTCATTCCATTGATGGGTTCGGAGTACAACCGCCTCCCGATGCGCCGAAGAGCTATATCTCTGAAGGCATCAAGGGAAATGTATATGGCCAATGGTCCAGAGTCGATGCGATTCAAATCGGTTCTTTCAAGCTAGACAATTGCCTAGTGGCATATCCTTCGGAGGGATTTGATGACGTGAAAGCCGTTCTCGGCCAGAATGGTTTCTTTGGCCTGGAAGGTCAGCGTCGATTCACAGTGACCTTTGATTACAGGCACTCGCAAATCTACCTAAAGCCGAATTCGCGGTACCGTGATCCATTCGAGTTCAACATGGCCGGCCTCGTACTTCGAACACTTCGAAACGGAGCATGGGAAGTTGTAGACATTCTGCCAAACTCTCCCGGCAGTGCGGCTGGTATCAAGAAAGGCGACTCTATAATCGCTGTCGATGGCCGAAACTGCACCTCTATCGCGTTTGTGGAGAGGGAACGCATCTTTGCGCGGGAGAATGTTCCGATGCGGCTGTCCTTGAACCGTAATGGAAGCACTCTCAACGTGAGCTTTGTTCTGAGCCGAATCCTCTGAGTGGTAGCGCATCGTGAGAGGCTGCCTAGAACAACTTTCCTTTCATCTACCCACACAGGCGGAGAGACGGTCGGGGAGAAGTTCAAAGATACTCATCCGATAACAGAAAACTCTTGAAAGATGTTCATGTCGATAACCGCTTGGAAGATGACAAGGCAAGAGAGGACTAAATG
>JAPKYM010000031.1 GCA_026394315.1 Candidatus Bathyarchaeota archaeon
AGAAAGTCTCAAGATCGACTTGAGCGACGGCTGAAGGTGAGAGTCTCCTAATAGACTGGTTCAGGATTGAGAGTTCTACACTGTAGTCGCTTGGGAAGTAGATGCTTTCTAATAGATCTCTCCTAGCTGAGAATTCCCCTGACAACGGATATCTAACAGAGTTACATCCAGCGAATATCTCAGGAAACTCCTCAGTCAGGATCCGCAACAAAGGAATTGTGAAGAGTCTTGTTACACGTCCGCCAAGGGTATATGCCCCGCATGGAGATTCATAAGTCATAGTCAATCTGTCATAGTACGCCTTTATCATCGCGAAACTCTGCCCACCATTGCCCATGTTTTCGACGATTGGGTGGCACAGTGAAACTGCAAATTCTCTTGTGAAGTTCATAATGTCTGAATCCAGAAAACACAATATATCACCCTGCGTCATCGGCAACGCAAGCCATAGTGCAGCGCCCTTGCCTGGAGGAATTGCCTCCAGACCCATCTTTCTGGGAACATCAAACTTCTCAAGAACGTGAAACAGATTCCTGTCGAATTGGTGCACGGTCCGAACGATAAAGTCAAACGAGCCTCTCTCTGCATCCATAGCCTTAGCTCTGTTTTCTCTTAGTAGGCCAACTTGTCTCCGAAACAGGTCAAGCTCCTCGTACGCGGTCTCCACGACCTTGTTAAGCGTTGAGAAATCCGCTCGTCCATTCTTACCTAAGGAACCGTCGATCACTACAATTTCGTCAAGATATCCCAAGTCTATGAGTTTGCTGCATTCAGAGAGTACCCTTTTGAGCACGTCAAGCTCAAATTCACGCTTCTTCCTGCCGACATCGATTTTCGTGGGAATAACCAGCGATATTGCCAGCGGCCTCGGCAAGTCTGCCTCATCTCGAACGAAACTATTCAGTTTCCTGTCCAAACATTTCTCAATACTGAAGCCCTTGTAAGAACCTAGACACGTAACGGTGGGATCCATGAATTCGGCCTCAGCCAAGTTGACACTTCAGGAATGATAGTACTTTGTCGAAGTGATCAGTTACGAGGTCAGCTTCCTCTTTTATTCTCTCCGTTTTAGGCCTATATGCAATCGAGATGTCGGCCGTTCTCAACATGCAATAGTCTGCTTCACTATCCCCGACTGCAATAGCTCTTCCGCCCAGAGAATAACGAAGTGTTTTGAGCAATCTGAGTTTACAGATTGAGTATTCTTTGCATCCAAGAATTTTAAGGCAACCAGGACCGCTCTGGGCTTGTCCGCTCAGGCTATCACCATTAAACTCTAGGACGTTTCCATAAACGAGATCCAACGGAAGTTTTTCCTTGAGCTTATCTGCTAAGAACTTGTATCCATCGGTGGCCAAGGCCACAACAAAGCCTCTCGACTTGAAGTAGGACAACAGCTCCCGGATTCCATCGCTCAGAGAAATTGAGTCAAAAATACGCTCCATATCGACTTTGCTCTTGCCTACGAAGAGGTCTACTATCATTCTGCCTACGACAGACTTGGGCTGCTCTCGAAATTCTTTGTCTATACGCCTTAGACTAGAAGTCAGGCCATAACTCTGACACAAAACATCTATTGATCTCTTTGCCAGGATCGTACCGTCCATGTCGATAAGGACAAAATCAGTGCTCAATCAAATCTACCTTCTGATTGAATCACTCGTCTGTAGACTTCGATCGTCTTCTCGACTGCCAAGTCCCAGCTGAATAGTCGCTGAACTCTTCTTCTACCCTCCTGCCCCATCCTTTGACGAAGTTCCGAATCCTTCAATAACTTGACTATGGCCTTCCCGAGTGCGACGTGATCTTTGGATCTCACAAGGATTCCTGTTTCGCCAGACTTAACAACT
>JAPKYM010000319.1 GCA_026394315.1 Candidatus Bathyarchaeota archaeon
CTCGTCGAGTTCACGCAACTCATTCGCAGAGGCTGAGGTCTGAATGTAACCTCTCATGTAAAGATGAACAAAGTAAGAGCTAGGGTATATCCCATAATCCCTTAGTCCGCGATACCTGTACAATGAATACTTGATGCCTGACCTGGGATCTGGCGGCGGGATGACCCCTGCCATGCCAAGACCATTGAGGGTTAAGCTGGCAGATCTTGATGAGGCTGGGACATAGGTGAAGTTGAAAGCTGCTAGAGTTCCGACAGAGTCAACTGCCTCAGCGACAAGGAATCTTCCGGGGTCGGGTCCGCCGATGGGTTGTGTCTGCATGTTGCCGGCTGTGTCGTGGAAGTGAACTGTCAGGTTTAGTGTACCTGAAAGCCAGAGGTCAATGTACAGGTCAACGCTGATCGTCTGTTGATCGATCACGGTGAAGTAGTAGTCTTGAAATCTTGATCCTGAAACATCGGTCTGAATGTAACCGTTCACGTAAGCTCGTACAAAATATGTGCCGGCTCCCAACCCATCAATCCACGTAGAGAACGCTTGAGGGACCATGCCGCTTAGGCGTCTTGGCGTACCGTAGTAACGTTGACTTCCGAACTGGAAACGAAATGATGATGAGCTCGATCCAAGGCCGGTAACGGGGTCAAAGGTGCCGGTCGGGCTGACCCACCAGGCCTGTGCAGGACCAACTCCGTTGTGAACTCCATAGGGATCTCTGAATGGTGGAGCTGCTGTGTAGGGGTAGTAGTTTACGGGGCCTTCCCAGGGAAAGGCAACGAGCTTAGGGGCATTCGGCGGAGCCAGCTTGCCTGAGGAGAAGATAGTGTTGCCTGAAACGTATGAGGTGTAGGGTGCGTGTGTGAGGTTTATCGGTGAATAACTGGCTGTGTTGTTCTCTACATAATTGTCACTATCATATACTACCAAACTTATGGGAAGGTCGCCTCTCCAAGGAATGTGGCCAGAACAGTTCTTCGAGAAGACTTCGCCACGTATCTCAGGACCCGGACTCAGGGATAGGTCGGTGCCGTAGGATTGACCTCTTGACAGCTTTATGCCTCTGGCTGCCACTCGCTCAGGCATACCCGCCGCGCTAGCGTAGAGATCGTAGATGCCAGCAGCAACTCCCTCGATCTCGAAATGGCCCTCAGCTGAGCCATTGAAGTATCCTCTGGCCTCAACTTTTCTGTTCGTAGGATCGCCCGTGTATGGGTCTGTGGCCAAGCCTACTGCCCGAACCATTCCAGGAAGTTTTATCGGGTTACCATAGAGTGCTCGATTGGATCCTTCCCCATACCTTACCGTACCATGGATGATGGCCGGATCTACCTCTCCTTTTACAAGGAGGGCCGGCCAATTCTCAACAGGCATTGTGCTGTTGACCAGGGGTGTGCTCTGGTGCTTGACAGGATAGTGGCCGCCAAGAAAGACCTTGAAGAAATATCTCCCAGAGATGTCAGGGGCTCTGAGTTGATTGAACCGAATATAGTACCATTCGCGCCATTGTCTTTCAGGTGTAAAGGCGATCCCACTTCCTGAGGGCATTATCCTTATCGACCACCAGCCTGGAGCGAAGGGATCATTCAGGTCCGCTCTGCCTACCAGTATCTTGCCGTAATCCGCTGTCAGGGTTGTAATAATGTTCGAGGTGTCTCCGATGTCCCAATTTATTCCACCGACTGGTTCAAAACCGTCTTGCATCAGTTGCCCCTGTCTGTCAACAAGTGGGGCCGGGACGTAAATGGTGATATTATTGTATTGGAACTCTGGTGACGGATTCGTGGATGTTATGAAGGCTTTGGGCTGGGAGAAGTTGATTGCGAATATGAGATCCCCGACACTGTCTTGACGTGGTGAAGAAGTCAGAATGGCTCCTTCAGGTGAGTACGAGTTACCTGCAACTTGGAGAGGTTGTTCATAGTTTTCGAAGGGTGACTGATACCCGGGGAAACCGCCTCTTCCAGTGTAGAGGTTGTACCCTCCTCCAGGCCAAACGTATCCCAGAGGTCCAGGTACATGCGCAGTGCCGAAAGTATTTGTCGGATTCAATTCATGGTCATTCGATCTGAAGAAAGGAGATGTGCCATTCAGGTTTCCCAAAGTCGAGTGGGCGTAGGCCGGTAAGACGAGCTCAGTTGCAATCAAAGCCAGAAGAATTGCGAGTACCGCTCGGCGGCACATGCACGATTTGCTCCAATCCTAATGGCACTGAACTAATACGGGTCATTTCTTTTTTCTTAAGGGTAAGGCTATCTTGATCTTGCCTTTTCGGACCCCAACGTACACGACACCCACCAGAATAATCACGCCAAGGACCAGCAGCATTACGGGAGCGCCGGGAGGCCTTACATTCATTGGCACTCTAAGGGTGTCATCTAAAGCATTGTTATCTTGGGTCCAGTCAATCCTTAGGTCGAAATTGTACACTCCACTCTGAGCCCTCGCATCTACGTCAACTGTGAAGAATGCAACCTTGACTTCTCCTTCAAGTATCGTTCCCAAGAAATCGGTCAAGGTTCCTGAGAAGAAATTCCCCACTCGTAATTGTGCTCTAACCGAGTCTGCTTTTATTGATCCAGTATTCCTCAGTTCGACTCTAACGACTTTCCCAGAGTCTCCTGCTTGAAAGTCCGTCGGGGTTACTTTCACCACTTCAAACTGCACCTTCTCGTTGATGAATAGCTGAACTTCCCCGATGGGCATCGGCTTTTCACCTGTCTCAATTGACAAGGCCACGGGGTACCTGCCAAACTTAGCGTCTTTGTCTACGTCAACCATGAAGTCAAGTTCTGACAATTGTCCGGCTGGGAGGTTCCCAACGAAGTATTTGTCTGACCCGCTCGATGATGCTTGGAAGGGCTTCTTGACTTCCATTTGAAGCCGCAAATCTTGAGCTGTTCCTTTCCCCGAGTTAATTATGCTGACTTTAACCTGGACCTGTTTATTGTCAGGGTAGATCTTCGGTGGCAAAGTGATGACATTCTGGATTCGGAGATCGCTTTTCCAGACTGGAATATCTACCGTAATCGGATTAGTGACCTCCTGCAATTCTCTCGCGGTCTTGTATGACAACAGCAGCTTGTATCGGTAAACTCCCTCTTTCGCATTGGAATCGACACTCAAAACGTAAGAAACGGTGAAACTCATGCCCGGACCAATGTCTCCCGCCGTCTTGGAGATGGAGGAGCCTGCGTATCGTGCATCTCCTTCGTAGTAAGTGTATGTGAGCGGTGGCCCTATTGACAGATTGGCCTTAACATCACGAGCTGAGTCATCCCCAACGTTTGAGAGCACAATCGAGAGCGGTACGTTGGCATCTCCGGGATGTGCGTTTGAAGGACTAAGTGGATTGCTCCCCCAATACACGGAGTTGACAACGACATTCGCCACCCCAATGGCTTTCACCGAAGGAATCGCGCTCTCAATAGAAGTCACAAGCATAAGAATAAACATCAAACTACCAAACATGAGTTTCCAAGTCTTCATAGAGACCACGGGCCATTTTAGTGTCGTCTATATTTGATCTGGGGATATAAGAACTTCTTGCCAATGCCTAGACTCGCACGCCAGAAAAGTTTAAGAGCGTTCCTTAGGATAGCGACTCAAAGTCGATCTATACCTACGGCGATGTTTTCTTGCCAGATAATTCAATCACGACAACCGACTTGACAAAAGCCTTTGGTCATTTTACCGCAGTCGACAGTCTGAACCTTCGCATAAACCCTGGTGAACTATTCGGGCTGGTAGGTCCCAACGGTGCAGGAAAGACCACCGTCGTGCGTATGCTTTGCACTCTTCTTGAACCGACAAGAGGCACCGCAACAATAGCTGGATACGATCTCAAACGAGAAGCTGCCGAAGTTAGACGCAGAATCGGAGTAGTATCAGATGGTATATCACTTTACAAAGATCTCACCATCGAGGAGAACCTGAAGTTGCTGAGCACGTTGTACGATCTGCCTAGAGATGTGGGTCAGAGGAGGGTAAGGGAGCTCTTGGAGATGTTCAATTTTCAAGAGAAATCAAAACGATTGGTGAGGCAACTCTCTACCGGCTGGACGAAGAAAGCCATGATTGATACAAATAGGGTCGCCGGCTGATTTGAAACGTAGTGTGTCGGAGCAGGCTGTGATAGAAGCTGATTCGCCAGCTCTTGATGCGATCACAATTGAGAAGATTCGGGATTTGAAGAGTGTGTGCAAAGTGGCATATGATGACCCAATCCTTAGAATCGCTTGTATGAGGGACGAGAACGAAGATATTGAAGAGAAGGTCGTAAACGTGCTTGTCAGTTCAGGGGCAAGAATTAGAGCTATTGGCAAGAAGGATCCTACCCTTGAGGATGCATTCATTTCGTTAACGGGTGGGGAAGAAGAAATAGATCGTTTCATCGAGAAAGGCCGGGAAAGAACATAATTTGCCTGAACGGCTTAGCGCGCGCTAACGGCTTACGAAGATAAAATACCCCAATGGATTGCGAGTAGCATGTCTAGATTGAAAGTATTAAGGGATATACTTGCTGTGATGACCAATGAATTTGGGGTCTTCAGACGTAATCGTTCTGCGATTGTTATCTCACTTGTGGTTATCCCCTTTTTCTTTACCGCCTCATTAGGAGCGGGACAAGGGGGGGCGGGAACGACTTTTCGGCCGACAGCTGCACTTCCTATAGCGTTTGTTGACAATGATCTCTCTGTTGCTTCAGGTCGCTTGTATGAAACACTTGTTAGATCAGAGATGTTCAATAGATTAATTCAAGGATACCGTGAAGACAACGCGCTGGCTGCTTTGGGAAAAGGGTCAATTTATGCTGCCGTTGTCGTTCCAAAGGGATTTCAAGATAGGTTAATGGCAAATCAGCCGGGCACCATTATTGTGTATGTTGATGATGGTGCTCCCGGCGTCGGTAATGCGGTTCTCTCAGCCGTAAATGCAACTGTTCAGACTTACAATCCCACTACGGAAATTCCAAATTCGGCGTATGTGGAAGTGGAGGGGTTCTCCACAATCCAGATCGTTCAGAAGGGAGCCCGGTTTTCTGGCTTCGCGCTAGGTTTGACTATCACTATGTCGTTGGTAATAGTCTTTGCAACTTTCTATGAGATTGCTGGTGGCATGTCTCGAGAACGTGAAGAAGGTACGTATGCTCGGTTGCTGATAAGTCCCATTAGTCTTGGAGCCATAATGATTGGAAAGACGCTGTATGACTTGGGTCTAAACATTGTTCGATCAATTGTTGTTCTAGGCATGGCTATCTACGTATACGGCGCTCGTCCCAACACTGATTTTGTGACATTGTTAGCGATTACAGTTCTAATTTCACTATTAACAATGGGTTTCGGCTTGCTGATTTCATCGCTAGGGGTGGGAGTCCGCGCTGTGGTAATCATAGAATTCTTCTTGATCCTTTTCCTGTTTGCTTTCAGTGGCTTTATTTTGGATAAAGAATTGATGAAAGGTATTCCACAAATAATAGCAACTTATTTGCCTTGGTCATATGGAATTGAGATCTTCAAACGTACGGTGCTTTTGGGTGCGCCATTGCTGAGTCTAACCTTTCAGCTGCAATTTGTCGGGCTGTCCATTGTGCTTTTCTATGTGCTATCCTATTTCCTTCTTAAGCTGGCACGCGAGAGGCTTGTAGGATGAATCCTCTAATTCGTGACTCAACTGCTATTGCAAAAAAAGACCTAAAGCAGTTGAGTCGAGATCCACTATCCCTAGCATTGACGATAATGTTTCCTATACT
>JAPKYM010000020.1 GCA_026394315.1 Candidatus Bathyarchaeota archaeon
CCCGCTGCCATGTATTCATACATCTTTATGGGTACGATGTTCTTCATGATATCGTTCTTGTTTGCGGGAAGGAGGCAGATATCAGAAGCTGAGATAAGTGACGGTATCCGATCATGTGGTTGCCACTCGAGGGTCACTAGAGTATTATCAAGTGCCATCCGTTTCTTGAGATCTTGAAGACTGGGCCAGAGATCGCCTTTTCCCACAATCATCAACTTGAGCCCGCGATATACAGGTTGTTTTGTCATCAACATTGTGACAATCTCCTTTATCCCCGAGAAGGTGTAGAGCCAACCCATATAGAACAGCACGATGTCTGTGTCGGAAAATCCGTGCTCTGCTCTCACTTTTTCCCTGTCACTTGCCAAGTCAAACTTCGCGAAATCTACACCAGCCCCAATCGCGACTGCATCCCTTTCTTTAGCTCCCATCGCAACCGTGTATTCTTTGAGCATTTCGTTGATGGAAACCACCAGCGTAGCATTACGCATGTTATTCTTCTCGATGTGTTTTGCGATTCCTCGGAACACACTATTAGGAACTAGGCGATGAAGTTCGTCAATCACATAATAGACAAAGGGGATCCTCTTCGGCTCTGCAAGCGCCATGGCAATTCGTGCATTGAGTATTCCAAATCCCACAATTACGTCTGGCCGGAATTCCCGGATTTGTCTTCTGAGCTCAATGGTGTGACTAATGACCAATGAAACATAATCGAGAACAGGTAGGTTGACAATGCTAGGCCTACACACGGTGACTGTCCCCTCTTCGATTGCTTTGTGTACACCTCTGAATACCTTCCTTTTGGAGAATGTGCCAGCCTTCCCGTGGTTGTCCCACTGAATCTCAAAGTCAATGGCTCTCACCTCGTGCCCTCTTGCAGAAAGCCTTTCCATCAAATGGTGACTCTGATGAGGTCCCTTTTCAAGCCAGTCGGATTCCTGGACGACCAGTATTCGCATAACCCTTCCCTAGAACTCAGCGCTGTGCTTTATGTCTTCCCAGTTGTATTTGAACCAGGTATGCGTCTGCTTTAGCCCATCCTTGAATTCCATCCTGGGCTCGTACTTTAGGATCCTTCTCGCCTTGTCTATCGAGGATAGCAGCCTGTTCTTCTTGTCCCAATTCCTTTTCTCTCTGAAGACCGTCTTGGTCTTGCTACCTACAAGCTCGTTGATCCACTTGGCCAAGTCCTTTATTTTGATCTCCCGGCCAGTTCCCAGGTTGATGGCCTCGCCGACGGCTTCTTCATAGTGCACCATCGCCAACAGACCATTCACGATGTCCCCCACATAGGTGAAGTCTCTGGTCTCCTCGCCGGTGCCTGTGATTGGAAGAGGCTTCTTACTCATCGCCCAGAAGAAGAAGTTCGGGATGACGTTCCTGTACTTCCCCGGCACCTCCCCCGGCCCGTATGAGTTGAAGAATCTAGCGTTGACAATGGGCAACTCGTACAGGTTGTGGAAGTAGTTGGTGTACAGCTCACCTAGCATCTTCGTGACCTGATAAGGCGTGTAGAGCATCATTGACACAGACTCTTCTCGGAATGGGATCTGGCAACCTTCACCGTAGATGCCGCATCCAGAGGACGCATATACGAACCGCTCCACATCTACTAGATGCGCGTGTTCGAGCACCTTTAGTGTGCCCATGCCGTTGACCATCAGGTCAGTCTCGGGATTGTCCACAGAGTTCTGGTTCGCGAAGTGCGCCGCCAGGTGGTAGACGATTTCAGGCCTACCCTTGAACGCCCACTTCAGCTTCTCATCGTCTAGAATGTCTCCTTTGATGAATTGTATCTTCGACCCTCTTGGTATGTTCCACTCATACGAGGAGGAGAGGTCATCGAGTATCACGATCTTCTTGG
>JAPKYM010000370.1 GCA_026394315.1 Candidatus Bathyarchaeota archaeon
ACTCTCCCGCATTTGGAATTGCCCCCTCCTTCGCAAGTTGATTTGCCGCTATGGCTTGGAGGACCATGTTTTTGTATTCATTAGGATTCTTGGAGAGCCGTTTTCTAATAGTCAATTCTTCAAGAGGGATTTCTCCTGATCTCAAGAGGCCTATGTATTTTTGGATGATTTTGTGGGTTAGCTTCAGCTTTCCTTGGAATTCTTCTGTGTTTTCAGCTTCAGAAAGAGCATGGATTACTTCTCTTATGCACTTGTCAATAATCAGTGGCGTATCATGTCTTCTTGTGGCAATGCCGCGATCCTTGATCTTTCCGTTTCTAAAGACTCCGTAATACCTGTTGAGAACTGGAATACTCTTGTTGGTTTTCGAAGACAGGAATACTATCCACCGATATATCCTTTCAAATGATAGGGGAAACCCTGTCGCTGCCTCGATTTCAGCTCTAAGCCTAAGATAGTCTTGTTCAGTGGCACCTTCCTTCTTCAGCCATAATGAGTCCACGATGCCATGTATCAGTCTGAACCCTCTGCTCTCTGCCAGGTGAACTGCATCCTTCAGTATCTTTCTTGCGAAGGCACATGTGGCTATGTGCGCATCTATTCTTCCGAAACGAGCATTCTTGAATCCTAAGTAGCCGAATGCACAAACTAAAATCCACTTCAATGCAACTTGACGCATCTCATATATGCTGCGGAGAACTGGGTCAGTGGTTGTCTGCTTCAGCTCCTTGTATTTTCGCCTCTTCTCCAAGAGGGGCTTTAGACTTCTTGGAACAATTCCTATGTGCTTCTCGCAAATGTTGTAGTCCAGTTCAGGTACGCGATTCTTTGAATCTGGGCAGCATTTGCAGCGGACCGTCTCACCACTCAAGTTCTTGTTCAGCATAATCATCGGGTATAGGGATGTGAAGTCAAGTTCACCTACCGATTCATGCAAGCCAGCTATGGGTTCATAGTAGAATCCTCCGCGGTCAGCTATGAGGAGCTCTCTGGCAGTCTTCAATTCCTCTGCATTCTTTTTCATCCATGGAATCAAGATGCCTAGACGATTTGCCTCGTAAAGCTGCGCGGAGGTCATGCTGGTTCCGATTGTTGTGTTACTTACACTATGAACTGGTACCCTACATAGGCGGGCGACCTCAATTATGCCATGGAGGCCACAATCTCTGTAGAGTATTGAGGTCTCACGGTCGATATGGATCCTTCCCAGTAGTCTGGTTGGAGTGGGACGATAATGGACTCGTCCATAGCTAGTGTAGGTTTGCCCTTTTCTATGGGGGGCCCCGAGTGGAGTTGATTCGCGGCTGAGAATGAGCCGATCCGTGACGCCATTCACCGTTGCCCTATGGTCAAGGTATGGAAAAAGGAAGTTGTCACCGTTGGTCGTGTAGATTATGTCTGGGTCAACTGCATTCATGGTATCAGCAAAATTGAGAAGATTCTGTTGTTCATCATGACTGTTGATATGGTAGACTTCATCCTTGGATTTTATAGTGATGGACTCAATTGGGGAGTCCAGATTAGGCAGTCTGCTCCTTTGTTGGACTTTAACAGACAAATCGACTTCGCGGAGCGGCGGAATGTCATAATCTATAGAATCTAAGTTATCATCTAGTTTCCAGCAGATGTTGCTATCGTTCACAGTGGCCTTCACATAGCCAAAGGGGCATATGTCTTTCTCGTACATGTAGAGTTGGCTTGACTTCACATCGACGTTATATAGGTCGTAGCGGCTGTAGCGACCGTAAACTAGGATCTTTTCAGCCAGATACTCAGCGTTACGGTTCTTTGGTACTGGAACCTTCAGAACTATAGAAGGTTCTTGGTCCTCAGGGCTGATGAACTTCTTCTCGAAGCTCATTCCCTCAACATTCAGTTGTTTGGCGAGGTTGACTAGGCCACTGTAATCACCAGCCACAAAGAGAAATTGCTGCCAAGAATCGGCTAGTCTAATCGATTGGCCATCTGGAGTCTTCAACCAGACAACCATACGGCCGTCCTTTGGGTATAAATCCAGTATCCATCCTTCAATGTGTCTGATCATTTTTCTCGAGGAGATTGTGTATTCGGTCAACCTTGTCGCATAATTCTTTCAGGCGCTTATGATGTGCAAATAGAATTGAGAGGAACATGCCTTCAGTCTTTAGGGGAAAGGTCGCTGCACCAGCAGCTGAGGCGTATCTTCGACATTCATTCATGAGATCTTCAAAAATTTCCCTCGAATCGATACGCAGTGAATCTTGAAACTTTCGCCACCGATTAAGCTCCTCTTCAAGAATCATTCTCCATGAAGGGATTGTTCTGCCCATCTTTCAGTCGCCTATAAGGAACTCTTCCAAGACTTTGGGCACTGTTGTTTTGATAGTGAACTCTTCTTCTTGACGTGTTGGATGCTTCTCGAGGAGGGCTTTGTGGCCACACCCTTCTTCAAGCCTTAAGACGATGTCTACTCTCTGTTTGATTGCTTGCAAGAATGGGTCTGAACATGATTTCTTCTCGTGTGGGCTTGTCGCTAGCACTATGACTTTCTCAAGTCTGGCGGTTGTGATTAGCGAGTTGGTTGTTATCTTGAATAGATCGAGGCTTTCAATTTGGTTGGCGTCGGGGTCACGATATAGCTCGATCATATCGGATATGATAATGAGTTTGGCGCTTCGTTCCTGAACTTCTTTAGGTAAGATATTTGTGATGAACGAGGTTAATTGGTGACATGTAAATGCGCGTGAAACAAGTATTCTGTCCAGAGCTTGATCAATACATATTGGAAACTTTTCCGCTGCATACTGTGCTATAAAGTAAGGGTCGAATGTGTTTCCTCCGTCGATGAAGATAGCTTTCGAATTTAACCCGCCACGGGTTGGTTCAAGTTGCACTTGGAGGCATAGTAATTCTGAAAGTGTCAGACATTGTTGTGAACCGTATAAGAAAATGACTTGCCCCAGACTTAGACCTCCGATGAATTGGTCAAGGTCTCCGTCGCCAAAGAATAGATGGGGACCGGTTTGAAGTTCACTTACTGTGCAAAACCTCACCGGGAGCTGCTCGCCTGATGCGGCTTTTAAACTGCATTCGCCATGTAGCTCTGAATTCCTCATGAAAGCTGCCATTTTCTCACCAGCATATGTATCTGAAGAAGCAGAACGAGTCCTGCTTGTAGATGGTGCAGAGGCGATTCTGTTTTGGTCCTTCACTCTCTGCACGTATCTTCAGATGAGTGCGTTCATTATAAGCGAGAGAGGTCGGTGAACCGATTCAGAAAGTAAGAATGATTCTAGTTCGTCAATGGCATCGATGTGATCAGTGGTGTCTCCTGGCACTTGTGAATGATTCCAAGATCGATTCCATGTATTTTTTCATGGCCAAGGCGGGTGTTGATGTTAGGCCGATTAGTGTAGTTCTTCCTTTGTCTTTGGCTGAGATCTTTGTCGAGATCAAGCCTGTTGCGCTAAGAAGCTTCAGGTACTTCCAGAATTGCGTATGTTTCTTGGCTGGGTAGGCATATTCTTCGCAGGCTAACTTGTAGGCCTTCTCAAGTTCATCTATACTGGCATAAGCTAGGTTGCTTTCCTCTAAGCAACGTGACAAGGCAAGCATCATCAATTTCTCATCTATGGAGAGCGATGCTAGGTATTCATCTCTAAGTGTGGTGTTGACTGCGCCGGCGGCTTTTCGAACATGCTCAGCCGTGACTTCTTTGCTTTCCTCAGAGTCAGCGTATTTGCCAGACCTCCAAAGGAGTTCTATCGCATATCGTGCATCGCCACTCGATGAGGCCAAGTCAGCTGCAAGGCCTATTGTGTCATCTTGAACTGCGCCCTCTTTGAAGGCTAGAGAAACCCTGTCCCTCAAGATAGTAGATAGCTCTCGGGATGCGTACGGTTCCATCTTGACGAAATTCTGCTGAAGAGTACTTATCGTACTTCGATCCAGAATCTCCAGATACTTGGGATCTCTAAGTATACATATTAGCGACAGCCGTGCAGGTGCTGTGGCTCGGTCTTCCTGTATTCTTGTGAGCGCGTAGATTGCTGAAGCATCGGCTGCAAACAGAGCCTCAAGTTCATCCAAAGTCAGTATCAAGGTGAGGTTTTTCTTATCAAGAACATGTATGATTTCTTGCAACAGTTCTTTTGATGAAAAGCCTCTCTTTGGAAAGCGTTCTCCAAGCTCACCTATCACTATCCTAAGGATTGCAAATAGACTTCCTTTACACGCACGGCAATTTACGTGGACGTAGCGTAGAGCTATCTTTCTCTCTTTTGCAGCCTTGACTATACCTAATCCGAAGCGTTGAGCAATTACCGTCTTTCCCGTACCCACAAGCCCAGTTATTAGAACTCGTTGACTTGTGGAGCCAGGTTTCTCAAGGAGAGGTCTGAAGAGATGTGCCAAGAAGGCTATCTGATCCTCCCTGTGCGGAAGCCTTGTGGGAACATATTCTAGTGAGAGCGGGGCCTCATCTTTGAAGACCGTCGGCTTCAACAGAACCTGCTCTATCAGATCATCTGCGTCTTTTGTGGCTCCGTCAGCCGTATGATTTCACCCTGTAGGCTCAAGGAAGAACAGCCTATCCCTTCTATGCAAGAGAATATAAACGATAGAGTACGGTGAAAACATCGATCATGTGAACTCATACGAACTCCGTTTTCTGTTAACAGCCCTAAGTTGATGGGTCTAGATCGACCTGGTTCTGACTTCAATGAATACTTTCAGAGCTATCGCGCTATTGAATTCTGGTCTTTTGCTCCGTGAAG
>JAPKYM010000072.1 GCA_026394315.1 Candidatus Bathyarchaeota archaeon
TCTCCTCCTGCGAACACGTCGTCCTCGTCTCGCTTCTTGAATAGTTGCATCTCTTATCGCGCGTCCTGTCTTACCTAGACCATGAATAGTGGAGGGTGATTCCGCTCACAGCGAAAATCAGCTACACTGAGGTGTCGAAGATGCATATAAGACCTGTAGTTTGGCGGTGCGCGACACTTAGCGTTCAACAAGATCTCTGACAGATAGCGCGTGCTAATGTAGCATTGGATTCCCGTCATGATCTCATCTTCTGAGAATACTTGATAGTAGCTTCATTACTGGACCCATCAGGAATACTGCTGCGACAACTAAAATGTCAAATCCTTTGTAGTAAAGTCCTAGTGCTGCGACCGTGATTCCCGTGAACAAGATGAACTCGGCTAGTTGTTCGTTGAAGCCCTTCTTGATCTCACGTTTACCAGTGACAATCTGATCCTTTGATTCGGCTGACGGCCGCTCAGCCTCTCCGCCTGCGAAAACTTCACTTTCAATTCTCTTCTTGCGTGTGGGCGGCTTTAGAAGCTTGCTGAGGCCATCAATTAGGGCTTCAGGCCTTGGCGGGCATCCTGGAATATAGATACTTACTGGTACGACTTCGTCGAGGGGGCCAGCAAATCCGTAGCCCGTGTGGAAGATATCGCCATCTAAGGCACAGGAGCCATATGCCACCACATTCTTGGGACTAGGCACCAGATCATAGAGTCTCTTGAGCCTGTCTTTCACCTGAGCAGTTACCACTCCGGTGACTAGTAGCACATCTGCATGTCTTGGGGTGCCTTTCTGAAGAACCCCGAAACGCTCAAGATCATATCTAGGTGTCAGTGACGCAACAACTTCTATGTCACATCCATTGCATCCTCCACATGGAACATGCATAATCCATGGGGATTTTCGTCTGGCAAATGATCGCAGACCTTCTAACATCTAGATCACTCTACAAGTCTTCTCAGGAACATTCGTCGCTCAGGCATCTTGTCAACAGAAAATGAGCAGGTTGGACAGACGGATATCAGACTTGCCAACTCGTTCTGTTTGATCTTGTACTTCTCCAGAGTCTCTCTAACTTTTTCGATTGAGGCTTTCATTTGCGGGGAAGGAAAGAATGGTCTGCTGCACTCAGTGCATTCAAAGAATGGCACATCAACACCCGTTTCAGCGTCTTTTCTGTTGAAAACCGCCAGTTCAAATCTTTTTGTGAGGTGAACTGCATCCCATGGACAGATCTCCTCGCAACGCCCACAGAATGAACAGATACCGTAGCTTAACTTGATGACCCGTGCCTTTTCTTCATCATCATATGTGATGGCTCCAGAGGGGCACTCTTGGGAGCAGGCCGCGCAACCAACGCATTTCTCTGAGTCATACTCAGCTGCGCCCCTATAGCCATCCGGAGGAATGAATGACTTCTTGGGATATTTTGTTGTGGATGGGTTCAATATACTCCGTAGGGCGTCCCAGATTATGTGTCTCTTCAAGTCAATATCAGACTCCTTACGAAATCTATCAAGGCGAGTGGGAGAACCCATTTCATGAAGAACTTGAAGCCTTGATCGACCCGGAAGCGTGGGTGAATTATATCAATGAATGATAGGAGCAAGACCAGACCGAAGCACTTCAGCAGAAATTCGATGAGATTCGCTCCT
>JAPKYM010000292.1 GCA_026394315.1 Candidatus Bathyarchaeota archaeon
ATGATCCATAACTTCTGGAGCTTCAACTACCTCGTTCAAAGACTAAAGTGTACAGCGCAGGAATACGGCGTAAGAGTGAAAGAAGTCAACGAGTACAAAACCTCATCAATATGCATAAGATGTGACTCAGAAAATATTGAGAGAAAAGGAAGACTCTTCAAATGCTTAGAATGTGGATTAGAAGCAAACAGAGATGCTGTTGGTGTTCTAAACATGGCAAACCTCCATAATGGAGGAACAGCTATCAGGGTGATGACACACCCTAACCTTCTAAAATGGGATGGAATGAAGTGGCAGCCTAAAAGGGCGATGACCCACCAACCAATGAACATGATAGAAGCTAGAATCCCACGGCTAAAGCCGTGGGAGTGTCAATGAAGCTACTTGGATCCTTATTCTGTAGGGAGGTTCGAGAAGTGTCGAAGTCAAGGATTGGGTGGATTGGAATCGGGAATATGGGCCGGCCCATGTCAAAGCGGCTGATCGATGCTGACTACGCTCTTGTAGTCTATAATAGAACGCGCGAGAGAACCGCGGAACTAGCTAATCTGGGTGCAAGAGTGGCCAGCACGCCAAAAGAATTGGCACAAGAAGTAGAAATCATATTCACGATGGTTGCAGACTCGGCAGCTCTTGAGACAGTTACTCTGCCCCCAAGTGGGGTTCTCGCAGGGGCAAAACCAGGCAGCGTCATAGTCGATATGAGCACGATCTCTCCAGACACCTCAATACAGTTGGCCAAAGCAGCCGAAGAAATAAATGTTAGTCTCCTTCGCGCGCCTGTTAGCGGAAGTACAGCTATGGCTGAGGCAGGAACACTCGGGATCATGGTCTCTGGAAGCCAAGACTCGTATGAGAGGGCTCTCCCGCTTCTGCAAGTGCTGGGCAAGAAGATATTCTATCTAGGACTTGGTGAGGAAGCCCGCTACATGAAACTTGCAGTCAACATGATAATCGGAGCTACTTGCCAAGGGATGGCAGAAGCCCTAGTCTTTGGAAAACGCGCCGGCTTGGCAGCTGACAAAATGCTCGAGGTAATAAATAACAGCGCCATCGCCTCACCATTCACCAACTACAAAACTAAGATGCTTGTAACCCGTGACTTCACACCGGCCTTCACAGTAAGAATGATGGAGAAAGACTTAGATCTTGCCCTGTCTCAAGCGACACAACTTCATGTGCCCGTACCATTGACTGCATACGTGCGTCAGATGCTGACTGCAGCCAAAGCAACAGGCAAAGGCAACCTTGACTTCTGCTCACTTTGCCTCCTAGCCGAGGAACTGGCCGGCTTGGACAAATGAGCAGCAACTCCGAAAACAGCAACGGACACGTTTCAAAACATCAACTGACCTTACAAGCAGATTGCCAACCTTTACAAGAATGTATTTGAAACGATACGTAGGAGAAAAGCTCGATTGGTTGACGAGAAGACTCTGAGATTCAGAATAAGGCGTGGAGACTATGAAGTTGAACTCGAAGGAGATTTCACCTATGTGAAGGAGTGCTTCGAGAGACTCCTGGAAGATATTCATCAGGCTCGCAGTGACGAACAGCCGTCACAGAAGACATTGGGCAATTTCGAAGCTCCACGAACAGAAGTAACCCAATCCCTCGGAGGAATAGTTGAACTCACGCAGGAAGGCAAACCCCGACTGACCGTTCCGGTAGACAACCTGAAGGCAAAAGAGGCCTTAGTACTTCTCCTCTACGCTGCCCGACCACAAGCGATCGAATGTGAAGAACTGAGCCTTCTCCTAAGCTCAAGCTGGAAAACCATGAAGCCCGAAGCGGTTAGAGCCAGGGCAAGCGAACTTAGAAGGGAGGGCCGATTGGTTGCGGAAAACGGTAAGTACTCTCTTTCCGGTGCTGGCGTGCAATGGGTGGAGAATGACATCCTGAGGAGGCTTAGGTCGATCTAAGGGTTTGGACAGTAAGACGTCTAGAATGCGTTGACGTTAAACGTTACGTATACTTCATACTTTACGGCAAATCTTATATACTTATAACATAGACAAAGACACCAGAATTACCTTGAAGGTCAGGCTCGTACTCCACAGAAGCTACGGTGACATAGAGCTAGAAGGCGAGAGCTTCGACGAGATAATCGACCGAGTCAAAGAGTTCCCAGAATGGCTAGAAGTCATAGACAGCATGATCTCCGCCCAATCAACCACCATGGCAGAGAAAGACCTACTCTCAGGCATAGTGCAGGTGACAACCGAAGGCCCAGTCCTCACAATAACGAGAGACAAGCTGAAAGATCGAGAAGCAGTGGCAATTCTACTCTACTCAATGGACCCGCAAGGACTCAGACCAAGAGAGCTCAGCCGCCTACTCAGCCTCAGCGGATTCCTATCCGTCGGATTCGCAAGCAGACTAAGTGAACTCAAACGTGAAGGCCTAGCCTACAGAGAAGGTGACACATACAGGCTAACGGTAGCAGGAAAGAACTGGGTAGAAAACGTCATAAAACCGATGAAGTCAGGAGGAATTCCGGTTGAGCGAAGATAAAACAATTGAGGCCTGGGTCAAATACAAGGATCTGGAGAAGAGGGTCAAAGGAGATGCCAACGAAGTCATTCGAGAATTGATCAGCTTCATCTCAGAGGTCATGCCTAGACTCGAGTTCATATCAAAGCTTACCTTAACAGTGGATGAAGAAAAGTTCCTCGCCTCGTGTTCCAGAATAATGAAACTTACGCCCGAAGGAGTAGTGGTCACTGGTTCCACAGAAAACTTGACAGACCGAGAACTGATCCTGCTTCATCTCTCAAAGGTCCATTTCGGTTATATCACTAAGAACCTCGATTCAGACCGCGCCCTAATAGGAGACCTAATCACCCACACGAAGAAAACCGCGGGAACTGTTGCTGGCAGAATAAGCGAGATGAGTGCAGAAGGCCTAGTAGAGCGAGTTGGCAAAGGCGAATACCGCATAACAACCTACGGGCTTGATTTCTTCATGAACAGCGTACTTACCAAATTTGTAGCGTGAGGTGGGAAAGAATGAGCCAAGACTCAAAACTTAAGGTCCAGATAGAACACGGCGGATTCAAACACACAATAGAAGGCGAACCGGATAAAGTCCTCAAAGCAATCAGTCAATACATCGCAGAGATCTACCCAGCTTATGATTTGGCCTCCAAACTGATCTACAGCCCAGATTACCTAGAACTTCTGGAAGAAGTCTCAGTCTTCGTCAATCTAACAACTGACGGCCAACCAATAATGCTAAGATCAGATCTCTCAGCAGACCAAGCTTTAGCAGCAATCCTACTTGCAAATCAGGTAGCTTTCAAACTTGGAAAGAGGACAACCGACGAGTCTACTATAAAAGAGATCTCTCAGGCGATAGGGAAAGCGCAGAAGACTATCCAGAACACTCTGACAGACATGACCAAAGCTGGAATAGTTGAGCGATCAGGAAAAGGCAGCTACCGGCTAACGACAGCAGGAACAAGAGAAGTCCAAGAGACACTGAACAGCCTTAGAGAAGGGGGAAACGGGAATGCCGGAGAACGCGTTGAGCCGAGCAGCTAGCGGCCGACACCAGAAGTAGGTGCGGCGGTCGCAGGAGTTTGGGGGACAAACTCGCTTTGGGGGGAAATTAATTGACACACCGCACCCAAGACATAGGATTTGAACACTCAAAGATAAGTATGTTACTCTCAGAAGAATCTGGAAACATCCTCTTACCTGACTTTCTACTTAACTTGAGCAGCGAATCAATGCGAACGCTCGGCGGAGGTTTCTTCGAGCCGAGAGAAGTCACTACGGTGGAGGGTGAACTGGAAGATGCGGTTGAGGAAGAACCACACCTGAACCTGGCTAACACCACAATAATCGACGAACCTGCACCTATAGCGAAGGTGATCGGGAACTGTACTGTAGCGGCAGTAGATGTCTCTAGCGTAAGAGTCGGAGAGTCAGAACAGGGCCTTCTATACGCATTAAGAGGAGCTCTTGTATGGAGGGAGGGTTTGAGTTACAACTTCACGCGATGTGGCCCTTTAGCCTTCCATCTGAACGACTTGATCGCAAGATCTCTCAACAGAAGATCGCGTGCAAATGATAATCTCTCATACTCAGCATGGTCACCCCTATCTGAGCGCTTACTCTCGAGACTCAGAAACACGCTGGAGAGATGGATGCAGAGACTGGCCTGCTCGCGCCTTTCAAGAGGAATCGTCCTACTGGACGGTTCACTAACGGCCGGAACGCCAGATAACCCGACAGTCTATCTAGAAGACATACTGAATAGATCAAGGGAGAACGGTAACGCTGTTATCGCCTTCTCAAAAGAGACAAAACTCTGTTTTTCAGGAAAGAAGATTACGAGACTGTTGGACAAGGCAAACTACCCTTGCATGCTCAACATTGATCGTATAATCACTCCACAGTTTCCATCTGCCCCTGTCAGGCTAATGGGCAGAGTATATGTCGCAAAACTGACTTCACGAGGCCTGCCATTCAGAGTTGATATTGATCGTCAACTCTCGGAAGAGTCGGCTGCCAAAGCGGTTGGGCGACTCATAAATTCCGATATCGTAGAACAAGGCTACCCGGAGACCCTCAGACTAGCTCACATACTTTCAACGTTCACGGCCAACGAGATTCTAGCGATTCAGAGGCATCTGTCAATAGAATATGGGCTGAAGCTGGCGCCGAGACTGAGTTTTCGTAGATCCCTCTTCGGACCCTACGGAACCTCGACGGAGGCATCCTGACTGAGAATCTACAAGAAACAGGGCGACACAATTCAGATCATATGCGCGCCAGAGGAGATCATTGAGAAAGGCGACTACTTACACATCGACGACAAGAAAATGAAGAAAGGCCTCATAGTCCAAGTCATAGACATCCAATTCGCCAACCTACCAGGAATCCTCGAAGACATACTAAGGGACGTTATGACTGAGGACACAATTCAAGGATGCGACTATGACCCTTTCAACATCTCATCCCAAATAGCAGTCCTGAAAGACACCAAAATCCTGATCTGCAAGATCAGGGGGGCGATCGAAGACGGAAAAGCAAAGACCGAAACGTCATGGCTCCCATCAAGAACAAACTCAAGGATAGTCCCATACTCAATCGAAAAGCTAGCCTCAACAAGAAACGGGAAACGCCCAGTCACCTTAGGGAGAACGAGATCAGACCATCTAACAGTAGACGTTAAGATGCTTGATGGGAAGCTGAACATAATAACCGGTAAGAAAGGAGTGGGGAAATCCCATCTATCCAAACTGCTCATCCTGAGTCTTATACAGAATGGTGCACCATGTCTAGTAATAGATGTCAACGGAGAATACGTTAACATAGGTCGCACAAAAAATGATGAACCAACTGCATACGCTGATAAGATCACGGTTCTCAAGCCAGGCCAGAGTCTGAAGTTCGGGCTCTCAGGAGTCGGTCTGAAGACATTCTTGAACACAATGATCTACGCCTTGGATCTCCCGAGGACCTCCTCGAAGGTCTTCTCTAGAATCTGGAATGAACTCGAAAGGAGTGGAAACCTCAAACTAGACTCCCTGAATGACGCGATCAGGAGATTTAGTTGTCACGAGAGTGTTAGAGAAGCGATCTACTCAAGGTTCAATACCTTGATGGATCTGGAACTCTTCACCGACGACATCAGTGAGAGATTCGATTTCAGTCTTTTCGAGAAGAAGATGAATGAAGGTCATGCATTCATAATTAACATGAAGGACGAACATGCCATAAGTCGGAGATTAGTAGTTGAATTATTCATAAGCAAACTGACTGAACAGCTTTCCGAAATGAGACTTAAAGCGGTTTTCCTCTTCGCTGAAGAAGCTCACTTCTATCTACGAGAGACCTACTGGGAAGACATAATCACGAGAATGCGGCACCTCGGCGTATTCACAACCTTCATAACAAATCAGCCAGATACCGTACAAGAGAGCGTCTACAGGCAGGCTGACAACATATTCATGTTTAACATCACAAATGAGCATGACCTGGACGCTATATCAAAGGTAGCCAAGATAGATGCTGAGAGCTTGAGATCTATAGTGAAGGACCTTCCCGCACACAATTGCCTTATAGTCGGCGATATAGTCAGAGATTTCCCCATAGTAGTCAATGTGAAACCTCTTGATATTCAGACGATGGGTCAGACAAGGCATTTCTTTCAGGACTGAACATGAAAGGCTTTAAGACTCTACCGAGATGCAGTTGTCCTCTATAATTCGCATGTGGGGTAAGATGCAATCAGAAGCAATAGAAGGAAGGATCATCCATAAGCCGAGAATCGTAAGAATCGAAAAAAGCTCAGTGGAAACCGCCAGTATTAAGTCGATATTCTTCAGGGATAAGCTGTCGTCAAAAGCCGAACCCGGACAGTTCCTGATGATCTGGATCCCAGGTCTTGACGAGATCCCTATGAGCATCTCTTATGCTCTCGAGGACGGATCCGTCGCAATATCAGTTAAGATGGTCGGTCGTGCGACCAATACGCTATATTTCAGAAGGACAGGACAACCAATAGGCATCCGAGGACCTTACGGCGTTGGGTACAAGCTCACGGAGGGAGATGTAACCCCCGTGACTGAAGACGGTGCCTATGGGGTCAAAGGCGTGGCCTCGGAAGTGGCTGAGACTGAACTGGAAAAGAGTGACTATGACATCATCTACACATGCGGCCCAGAGCTGATGATCAAGAAGATAGTTGACCTAGGTTCAAAATACTCAGTCCCAGTCCAAGCAAGCCTTGAAAGGATAATGAAGTGCGGCATGGGAATATGCGGAAGCTGTGCCATAGACTCCTACAGGGTCTGTAAGGATGGCCCTGTCTTCCACGGTGAGACACTAAAGGATCTTAAGGACTTTGGAGTTACAACCAGAGACCATTCTGGAAAGAGAGTTCCATTGTAGAAGACATCCTTAAATCACCCTTATCCAAGAGATATCGGCAAGGTCGAAAGCGATGCCAACTCACGGATCATTGACGAAAGCTGGAAAAGTCAGAAGTCAGACGCCCAAGATTCAAGGAATCCCACACAGATCTGTTCCTCCAAGAATACGATTCAGAAACACCCATGCCAAGAGATTTCTGCTGGGAAGAAAGGCAGGGCAGAACTGGGCTGGCGAAAGAAGAGGCTCCAGAGGCTCCAGAAAAAGATTCTAAACTACTTCTGAGATATGCCGCACGCAGGGCAGAATATAGTCCCTTCGTCCATACGTTCACCACAGAAAGGGCAGCGTATCTTCAGAGCAGTGACAGGAGCCGAAGCGGGAGGAGGGGGAGCGGACTCCGCCTCTTGAGTTATGACTACTGGCTGAGCAAGAGCACTCAAACACACTACCAGTCCTACTATTGCGACTATTCCGCCGCTGAACTGCAAAGCTAGCCCGAGAGTCTCTGTCGGAACGGGCCCTTTGGGCATGAAGGGGACAAGATACCCCCTTAACGTTTGGCTTCCGCCTGGAAGACCGCCAAGAAAACACACGCTGCCACAGCCACCAAGAGCTGGAACATAATAGGGCCAAGTCCGTGTATTGGTGAGAGTTGTGGGCTATTCTCTGTATCATTTGTGTTTGTTCTCTCTGAGGTGCTGGAAGTGGTCTTTGGAATGTGATCGACGGCTTGCCCAACTATGAACATCTCAAGGACACCTCCGACTATTTCGAGGCTTGTTCTGCTGCATTTGTCCTGTGTATCTTCGATCGTGTGCCAATACCACGGCATAGGATAGTGGATTAAATCCAAAGACTCGATTCCGACGTCAAGGAACGGTCTATGATCATCTATTATGTACGCCCCAGGTTTGTCGAGAAATATGTGATCATAGTCCATCTCGTGAGCGATTGACCAAATCTTGTCTTGGAGCGTCTTTGAAGAGTAGAGTTCACGACTGAAGCGCAGATCCTCGCCGCCAACCATGTCCAAAAGAATCATGGATCTTATTTCCTTCATCCTCTCCGTGCTTAGTTGTTTCACGTAGTGTGTGGAACCCACGATCCAATCCCATCCATTTATCATGCCGGAGTCTTCAGCGTCAAAGAACACCAGCTCCACATCTGACCTGACATCTGTAGGAAGAGCCCTAGCCAACTCCATGAGGATCGCCACGCCGCTTGCACCATCATTAGCACCGATTATTGGGCGATCACGGTATGTAGGGTTGGGATCATTATCCGCCTTTGGACGAGTATCATAATGAGCGCCGAGAAGAACGGAAGCATCCCCTCCCCGCAATGGCCATCGAGCAACAAGGTTCACACATCTTACACCTCTGTACGTGAAGTGTTGGAAGACTACGTTCCAACCGAAAGCCTCAAGCCTATTGGTTATGTAGTCTCGACAAAGATTCAGATTTGCTGAGCCAGGTGGCCGAGGCCCAAATTTGCATTGCTGGACCAGGTGAGTATATGCCTCATTTCCGTTAAAGAGCGGTCTGCTATCTGTCCATGTTTCAGGAACGTGAAAAAGAATCGATGCAATCAGTAATACAAGTAAGAGTGTACGCAACATCCCACTCATTTTAGATTATGCAGATTGATATAGAGGGGATAGATTAAAGTCACTGAACTTCACGGGTGGGCCTAACAATCAATGGATCAGGACGGACGCAACAGCGCATGTCGAGAAGTACTGAACAAACTTCTTGAAAATGCAGACGGACAGCTCGATGTAAACAGACTGAAGATCCAAAGCAGCAAGCGTCACCACCTCAAAGTGCTGCCTAAGAACTCGGAAATTCTCTCGCTAGCGTCTCGACTGGAGAGAGAGAAATTGCTCCTACCTGCAAGTCAGAAGTAGGCTGAAACAACTCAAAGAAATCGGCCACAGCATAAACAAGATTGAACTCATAATCCAAGGAGGAACTTTCCCAGCCTCTCCAACAGAATATCAAAGAGAATTCATCAAAGGCTGTCTCGATGCCGTCACAGGCGAAAGTTCAGAAAACCTAGAAGACGCAATGCAGAAGGCAACTTGGAGCAAGAACCGAATTGTCGGACTGACAGTGGAGACCCGGCCAGACTACGCCACGAGAAAAGATGTTGATAACATGCTCTCCATGGGTGTAACCCGAGTCGAAGTGGGAGTCCAGAACCTCTACGATGAAATCTACGATCTAGTTGACAGAGGTCATCACGTAGACACGGTGATAGAGTCCTTCAGAACCCTGAAAGACTCGGGTCTAAAGATCGTTGCACACATGATGCCTGGTCTTCCAGGATCTAATCCAGAAAAGGATCTTGATGCCTTTAGGAGACTCTTCGATGATCCTATCTTCAGGCCTGACATGCTTAAAATCTACCCCTGTCTGGTTCTGAAGGGAACCAAGCTCTATGACTGGTGGCTTGAAGGATCTTACAAACCGTATGAACTCGAACAGACGGTTGAGCTAATAACCAGAGTAAAGGAGATGGTTCCACCTTGGATCAGAATAATGCGGATACAGCGAGACATCCCTGCCTATCTGATCCTTGATGGTGTCAAGAAAGGTAATCTCCGGGAGATCTTGCTCAAGAGGATGAATGAGAAGGCCATCAAATGCAGATGCATTAGATGCAGAGAGATAGGTCATAAGCTCCTACGACATGAGAATCCTCCGACGCCAGACGATTTGAGGTTGATTACGCGGACTTACGAAGCTTCAGAAGGGGAAGAGATATTCATCTCGATAGAGGCCCCAGACTCGGAATGTCTGGTTGGATACGCAAGGTTAAGGATCCCCTCAAGAAAAGCTCACAGAAAAGAAATTGTTGAAAAAGGAGCTGCGCTGATCAGAGAGATCCATGTTCTAGGCCCTCTGGTCCCAATCGGTGAATCAGACCCAGATGTATGGCAGCACAAGGGTTATGGATCCAGCCTGCTGGGCGAGGCTGAAAAGATAGCCTGGACCAAGTATGACTGCAAAAAGATCCTGATTACCAGCGCAATCGGTTCGAGAAGGTACTTTATGAAGTTCGGATATGGCTTGGAAGGCCCATACATGTCGAAAAGTCTGAGTGATAAGAGTGCCTGACCATAGGTATGATCACGTTGGAGTGTCAATGAAAGCTTGTCAACAATTGAGTTGAAGGGGTATTCTGGTGAAGCATACAAGTTCCTGAGCGAGGCCAAGGCCTCGATAGGAGATATGGTGAGGATCGAAAAGGACGGGGAGGTCTACGAGGGAGGCCTAATGCCAAGATCCGAATCAGGAGACGACCAGCACATAGTTATCAAACTGAGAAGCGGATACAACATAGGAGTCAAGATAACCCCAACAAGCAAAATCGAAAGAACAGGCACCGGAGCCAAACCAACATTCACGAGTACCTCACAGCCAACAAGCAGGAAAGGACTCGAAAGAATCGACATAATCAGCACCGGCGGGACAATAGCAAGCAGAGTCGACTATAGAACAGGAGCAGTTCAGCCCGCACTCTCAGCTACTGACCTCTACAGTGCAGTTCCCGAGCTTTCAGAGTTGGCTGACATAACCGCCCACATCCTATACAGCGAGTTTAGTGAAAACATCGCTCCCCGGCACTGGGTTGGGATGGCTGAGAAAATATCTGAAGTGATAAGCGCCGGAACCGCCGGAGTAGTCGTCTGTCATGGAACTGACACAATGGCCTACACCTCAGCAGCCTTGAGCTTTATGCTCAGAGATCTTCCAGTCCCGGTAGTTCTCGTCGGATCCCAGAGATCCTCAGACAGGCCAAGCTCAGATGCAGCTACCAACCTAATGGGAGCGGTAGCAGTAGCCTCAAAAGCGCCCTTTGCTGAGGTCGCAGTAGCGATGCATGGAGATTTCTCGGACAAAGCAGTAACAATACACAGGGGAACAAAGGTTAGGAAGTGTCATACGAGTGGAAGATACGCTTTCAGGTCCGTTAATTCACTGCCGCTTGCCAAATATGATCTTCAGAATGCCTCCCTCGAAATACTAGACCAGAACTATGTCCAGCGCGACCGCAACCGAAAACTCGATCTGAGAACATCCCTAGAAGAAAGAGTGTTCCTGATAAAATTCTATCCGGGAATGAGCGACGGCCCAATCGATTGGGCAATAGACCAAGGGTACTGCGGAATCGTCATTGAAGGAACCGGTTTAGGTCACGTCAGCAAGAACCTCCAAGCATCCATCGCAAAGGCGATTCAGTCAGGCATACTTGTCGTAATGACCTCCCAATGCGTGTGGGGTCGAGTCAACATGAGCGTCTACACAACAGGACGTGACCTCATCAGTCTCGGGGTCATACCGCTGGAAGACATGCTTCCAGAAACCGCCCTCGTAAAGATGATGTGGGTGCTCGGCCAAACCAAGGATCCAGAAGCAGCAAAGAAGATCCTTCTGAAGAATCTCGCAGGAGAGTTCTCGCAAAGAACCGTATTGAATGATTAGACTTGTCGAGCGTCAACTATCAGGAAACAGGTCTGAAAGTGGGTCTTGAGATTCACCAACAACTCGACACAAAACACAAACTATTCTGCGGTTGCCCAACAGAGCTATAGGAAACCCACAACATCGAATTTAGCAGGCTACTAAGGCCGACCCAGAGTGAGCTGGGCCAGACAGATCAAGCAGCACTCTTCGAATTCAAGAAAGGAAAGACAATATCATATGAAGCCTCAGACGACACCACGTGCTTGGTGGAGATGGATGAGGAGCCTCCTCACAGGCTGAACGAAGAAGCAATCGACATAGCTCTAACAGTAGCCCTGTTGATTGATGCTAAACCAGTCGATGAGATCCACGTAATGAGGAAAATCGTAATAGACGGCTCAAACACCACCGGCTTCCAGAGGACCTGTGTCATAGCCCTAGGCGGTTACGTTGGAAAAGGGGAGAAAACTCAGATTCAACACATAAGCCTTGAAGAGGATGCTGCCAGAAAGACCGGAGAGTCGGGGCAGGTCACCAGTTACCGAATAGATCGCCTCGGAATCCCCCTTATAGAAATGGCTACAGCTCCTTCTATCCATTCACCCAAAGAGGCTGAGGCAGTCGCCCTAGAGATCGGTAGACTGTTAAGAGCCACTAGAAGGGTCAAGAGAGGGCTGGGGACTATAAGGCAAGATCTGAACGTTTCGATAAGAAAGGGTGCACTAATAGAAATCAAAGGCGTCCAGAAACTTGACCTTATAGCTGAGATAGTCGAGAGCGAAGTTGGAAGGCAGCTTGAACTTCTGAAAATGAGGGACGAGCTTATCGCTAGAGGACTGAAAGATGACAGCTTTGAACAAGAGTTTCATAAGGTCTCAGAGATTTTCGCAAAGACCAATTCAAAGCTCATCGCATCAACCCTAAAGAGAGGTGGCCTAGTTCTTGCAGTCTTGCTTCCGGGATTTGGAGGGCTTCTTGGCAGAGAACTCCAAAAGGGCTCTAGGCTCGGAACAGAAATGTCTCAGAGAGCAACCTACTGGGGTGGCGTCGGAGGCATATTTCACACAGACGAGTTGCCAAACTATGGAATAACACAAGCCGAAGTTGAAGAGCTCAGGACATGTTTGAATGCTTCACAAGAAGATGCCGTTGTCTTTGTCACAGACTCCGAGGAAAAAGCTCGAGAAGCTCTGAGAGCAGTAGTTGAGAGGGCTAAAGAATGCCTGAGGGGTGTTCCCGAAGAAACACGAGCTGCCAACGAAGATGGGACCAGCAGATACCTGAGGCCGCGGCCTGGAGCTGCAAGGATGTACCCTGAAACGGATGTGCCTCCGGTACCCGTGACAGAATCTAGGCTATCAAATCTAAGAATGAACCTCCCACCAATGCCAGAAGCTCTAGTCGGGCAACTCACACAGGAATATCAGATCAATAGCAAACTGGCTGAGCAACTTGCTGACTCAGATCATTTGCCCCTCTTTGAGGAAATCGGGAAGAAGACCAAGATCGCCCCCTCATTCTTGGCGACAACCCTGACCGAGACGATCAAGAGCCTCAGTCGGGAAGGCGTTCCCGTAGAGAATCTCGACGACAAGAAGATCAATGAGGTATTCGATGCAGTTGACTCAGGTCTAACGGTGAAGGAGGCTGTTCCAGATCTCTTGAAATATCTTGCGGAAAAGCCCGTGTTCAATGTCAAGGAGGCTGTAGAAAAACTAGGTCTGGGCATGATCAGCGATGAGGAATTGAGGTCTCGAATAAGCGACTTGATCGATAAGAATATGGCGCTCCTAAAGCAGCAAAGGGAGGCAGCCACTGGAAAATTCATGAACCTGATAATGGGACAAGTGAGAGGCAAAGTAGAAGCAAAGAAAGTGAGTATAATACTTAAAGAGGAGATCTTGAAGAGACTGGAGAGGCCCTAGCAGTTCCACAATGCCGGGTTTCTCTTACTATTCTATCAGCCTATGACCTCATCGTCCTTCAGCGTAGCGTAGCCATAGGACTTGAAGCGCTCAAGATCATGAGTTAGGCAGGGAGTTAATGCGCTTTCCTCACCGACAGCCTCAAAGGGGGCCCCACATAGGCTGCAGACTAGTTCTTCCATGGCCGCCGTTATCTCAGGCGCCCTAGCCCCATTGGTGATCACTGCTATTCCGATCTCGGCGTCGTCTGGATGTTCCTGGTAGTTGGAACAGTTGAATAGTAGCCACGTGCTCCATCTCGGCTCCTCACATGTCTCACACATTTTAATGACACCACTTGCTAAGGTAGATGTGAGAGAACGTATAACGTTTATGGAACGGCTGGTGGCTTCATGGTTCTACGGCGATCTCAGGAGTGAGATTGCATGTTGCAGCTTAGCTCTGGAGTTTTCGTTGAAACTGAGCATTTCATTTGATGTCTGGGCGAAGGCTTCCCTGATTTGCTGCGCATATGGATTACACTTCTGGATCGCAGATATTGTCTGCCAATTCAATTGCATGCTCTCAAGGTTCTGAAGGGTCTTTTCAAGTGACTCCGTGACATATTCTGAAAGACCCATGTTGGGCGCGACCTTGTTCAGGGCTGAAGAAAAAGCAAGCAGAGCATGGTGGTGAAGTACCTGGATAACCGCCATTGCTTTGTCGTGATCCTCAGCTGTGCTTTTTCTTACTGACGCTCCACATTCGCTAAGTATCTTAAGGAATTTGTCAGTTAATGGTCCGCCCCTTGCCTCAACTGCTATGCATCTCCTCCCTCTGATGTCTCTGACTTGAGGGCCAAAAAGCGGATGGAGGCTCAGGTACTCAACCGAGGACGGTGTGTTGCCTACGACGGCGTCAGTGATGCCTGTCTTCACGGATGTAATATCCACAAGTAGTGATTGGGCATTCATCCTTTGGCCCAAGTTCTGGCACACTTCGACAGTCTGATCTATGGGAACGGAAACTACTACGATATCACTTGTATGTGCTTGGTCATTAGAAACCCAATCTACGCCCACACTCTCTGCGGCTTCTTTGGCCCTCATGCTATCTCTTGAGCTTATTCTGACAGCCCCAACTCTATCTTTCAGGATCTTGCTAAGGAGAAGGCCCATTTTCCCAGCACCGCCAACGACTGTAACGGTAAACTTAGACTTTGATCTCTCTTGCATCAATAAGTCCAGGCCCTCATGGGTTAGGTATGAACCCCTGTCTTACTAGGGGTATGTCCTTATGGTCTTTTCTGAGCTTCAACAGAAAGTTCAATAATTTCTCTAAAGATGCGTTTGATCAGCTCTGGATCAAGTTTGAAACCTTCGGCCTTTGAGCCAATCTTAGTCAGCAGTTCTCTTTCCCTTTGCTCGTCTCGAATGGGCAGACCCTTGTCAAATTTGACCTTGGCAATCTTCTTTGCTATGTTGACACGAGCTTTCAATAGCTCTAGTATCCGGTCATCGAGTCTGTCTATCTATTGTCTGAAGGCCGCCAACGACTCCAAGTCTCATTCGACTCCAGTGGCTCTCGGGAATACTTCTGGGTACATGAGATTGTCGGGAAAGATCGTCCCTCGGACTGCTCCAAAGACAGGAATATGCTTGTTAATCATATGTGATTCATGTCTTCCTGCGAAAGTTCTCTTATGTTCACTAGGATCAAATAGCGCGTCTTACTGTGAACTATTTCCTCTTCAAATCGATCCATTTCTTATCCAGTCTTGCCATGCCTTCCCAGCCGCGGTCCATGAACAAAGCGTCCAAGACAGTGATTGCGGCCATCGCTTCAATAACGGCGTAGATTCTACCAAGCAATGTCGCATCTCTTCGGGTTATGGGGCTTATCTTCTCTTCTTTCATTGTTCGCATGTTTATCGACGGCTGTTCCACAGAAACGGTCGGTGTTGGTTTGACTGCCACTCTGACGATTACGTCTTCGCCATTTGTTATTCCTCCGAGCACCCCACCGGAGTTGTTTGTTCTGAATCTGACTTTACCGTTTTTCATGTAGGGATGATCGTTGAATTTGGAGCCTTTCATATTTCCGCACTTAAATCCTGCTCCGAACTCCACTCCTTTGACCGCCCCTATGCTCATTATCGCATGGGATAGTATGGCGCTAAATTTGTCAAATACGGGCTCGCCTAGGCCGGCTGGGATATTATGAATGATGAGCTCGATTATGCCTCCAGCGGTATCCCCTTCTTTCTTTACTTCGAGGACTTTCTCTATCATTTTCTTTGCTGCCTCGAGGTCTGGGCAGTTTATCTCATTCTTTCGATAGTTCTTCTTGATCTCTTCAAAGCTCATGTCTTTGGCGCGTATTCCCATGCATTCTTTTGTGTAGGCGATTATGTCGACGTTCTCTCGTGCAAGAATGATCTTTGCTAGTGCGCCTGCAGCGACCCTCCCGACGGTCTCTCTTCCGGAGGCTCTCCCCGCGCCGCACCAGTCCGCCCATTCTCCGCATTTAAGGAAGAATGTGTACTCGGCGTGGCCTGGCCTGATTAGGTCTTTGAATTCACGATACTGGTCTATGTGAACCTGTTGTGTGTCAACATTGTAGACAATCATTCCGACAGGAGCGCCTGTTGTAACCTTGTCTTGGCCGATTCCAGCAAAGATGTGAACCTGATCTGTTTCTTTTCTCGGAGAATC
>JAPKYM010000300.1 GCA_026394315.1 Candidatus Bathyarchaeota archaeon
TGATTGATTCTTTACAGCCACCTCAAGCGGCAGATACGGTTTACTCTGTTTTGGCACGCTCCTTGTCTTGACGTATTCAAAAGTCCCCGAGATTTTGATCGCGTGGAAGATATTCTCTGTTGGACATAAGACACTCAAGTATTCTGCCAAATGTTCACGATCAAGGGGCTTATCAAGAAATGCTGTTCTGTCAGATTCAAAGAATGTCACCATGGCGAATGGGGTCTTCATCAGGTCACTCACGACGCTTGTGCTACCATCAAATCTCACTTGATAGAACTCTCCCTCGATACCAATCATCTCACCATCTAGATCCTCAAAAGTCCCTAGTCCCATATCGCCATGTGCTCGTAGTTCTTGAAATGTAGTTTCACCTCCATAGAGTCCCGCCGACAGAGCGTTAATTGTTGATACCTGGTACAAGACATCCTTCTCTCTTGTTGCCTCTTGAAAATTTGTATAAGTGTAGACTACTCCACCCACTAACATCGCAACAAGTACTGTCGCCAAGACTAAGTGACGTGCATCCCTCATACTTCTTTGCGCTCCAATTCTCTACAATCGAGGCGGACCATCTAGATTTGCCGGAAAAGTCTTATGTTTCCATCTAGATGAGCCTTCTGGCGATTGAAGATGGCTCTCAACTGGGATCCAGTTGCTCTGTTAAACGTGGTCTTCTGCATCATAATACTGATAATGGGTGTCTGGGGTTACAAGAAGACTGCCAAGATATCGTTGTACATAGGTATAGCTTTCCTCTTCTTCGCCATATCGCACATCTTAACAATTCTAGGCTTAAGCGCTGACTTGACATATATTCTACTTGCAACCCGAATAATCGGCTACCTGATAATCATATACGCCTTGTACAAATACCTCAACCCATGATGGAGAAACGCGCGCTGCTCAGCTCGAGATTATTATCTCAGGAGAATACCTCTTAGACCTCTCGGCGGTGTTGCAACACCCGCTAACAAGCAAGGGATGGCAGCGCCCTATCTGACATTGATCGGGCCTACCGGAACAATAACCTCTGCAATCATAATATCTAGAAGAAGGAACGCTAACAGCATGCAATCTGACTGAACAACTTGGCCTGATTTTATCTAACATCCAAGCGGCGCGCATGTAGATAATTCTTAAAAGCTCTAGGCGCGAAATATCGAGTGAGGTCAAATGGGTCATTACATAATTCTTGGCAGCTATACTGAACAAGGAATCAAGAACGTGATGGACTCACCGAAAAGGGATGAGGAAGCTCGGCGCATGATGGAGAAGTCTGGAGGCAAAATGCAGCTCTACTACACAATGGGTGAATATGATTTCATCGCAATAATTGAGATGCGCAGTGATGAAGATTTGGCGAGATTCCTGCTACAAGTAGGCCGATCCGGTAACGTGCGCACCAAGACATTGAAAGCTTGGAGCGAGTCCGAAATCCACAAAGTAATGTCTCAGCTCCCATAACATAGACATCATCATAATTTCCCTTCTTCATTTTTGATTAGCGCGCGCGTAATTTTGAGCCCACTTCTAGACGCGTTAGTTAATGTGGTGGACCGGGCGGGGTCCGCAGCGTTTTCTGTTCTAGAATCAGGTACAAAATTAACGCATGCTCGTATACCTCTGGATTTGAACTTGAGATGGCGTCTAGAACGCTTGCTCCACAAAACTATAAATATCAATGAGTATGAATTTCATACTTGTGGGGAGGATGGAGCAAGAGGTTACTGTCATAGGGGAGAGGGGGCAGGTAGTCATCCCTAAAAAGGTAAGAACGAAGCTGGGCCTCAAGCCTAAAATGAAGTTGCTCGTGGTCAGAAGAGGCGACGCTGTGATTATGAGAAAGCTGGATCTTGAACAGGAGAGGAGAGAGCTAGAGGCACTGCTCAAAAGGGTTGACAGAAGGATCGAGAAGTATGGTGAGATGACAGAGGAGGAGATAGACCAGATAATACATGACTACAGAGCAAAAACGGCGTACAAAGGTAAGTAGATGCTTAAGATAGTTGTAGACACAAATGTTCTCGTTTCCTCTCTCATAAGAAGAGGTAAGCCGCATGAGTTCATTTTGAGGATAAACGGCATAGATGTCAGACTGATAAGCTCCGATGTTCTGATGAGCGAATTGACTTCAGTTCTTGCTGAAGAAAGAATTAAGAAATACGTTACAGAGAGAGATGTGGAAAGATTCCTAAGATATGTTGGCAGAAGAACCACTCTAGTAAAGATTAGAAGCAGGTTTAAGGTTGTTAAGGAAGACCCAAAGGACGATACTGTTCTGAACACGGCATATAGTGGTGGGGCGGAGTACACAGTCTCCGGCGACAAGCACCTAGTACCTTTGAGAGAGTTCAAAGGAATAAAGATCGTGACTGTAAGCGAGATGCTTGGCATCCTCAAGAAAATTTGAGCGAAGATATGAAGCTAGAGTTCATCGTTGCAGAAATTACCTGTCATTGCAGGAAGACCAACAGGTAGCTCAACATTAGGACCGTCAAGATTGCGAGTAGGAAGACCTCTTGGTGCAATCGAGCTTCCCGTAGAAAAAGGACCCGGATCGTGGTGGACCGGGCGGGATTTGAACCCATTAGGGTCTAAATCCTGCTCTTTTTTCATGGAAAAACCCATTCCAAACTCATCTCTTCTGGATAGTACGGTTTTGCGGCTTAAATTCTTTCTCACCGGTGCAACAGACGGTAATGGAGTTCAAGTCCCAGCGGCCGCACCACTCCAGCAATGAATAGGTACCTTCTTCTCATGCACTCTGAGTCACTATGAGAAGAACTATGGAATCGTATCGATGCTTTACGCTATCTTCGCTTCAAATAGCAGTTTCTTCTCAAGCAGTGCTCTTCGCTTATCAGAGTCCTCCAGACACCGTGCTCTAAAGAATAACTTGATAGCCTCCCGATTGTAATGTCGCAGTGGTCGGAGCCTATTCTCCCAGATATTGTCCGGTACAAGTCTGCTCTCTCTTGAACTATCGCCGTGTACTATTGCGGATCTGAGTTCGTACAACTCCTTGAGTTCATTGTAGATTGCTTCTCTCTTAGAGGCGTCTACATTCTCACCAAATAGTAGGCAGCCTCTTGACCGAAACTTATAGCCTATCTCGCCTTCTCCTGAGTCCGGGACTAGGAGGTACTCAAGCGATTCAACGTAGTCTGTGAGGCGATCACGTGAATACGCTCTATAGTCTGCTAGGTGAAATCGATATACGGCAAAGTTGCCTGGAGGTAGTCCAATGAATTCTTTCCAGAAGTCTGCGAATTCAGACGCCTCGTTTTTATCCAATTGATATTGCTTGAGGCCACGATCTCTGTCTATCCAGTGAACATAATGTGGCAGGTAGTCTACCAACTTGTCTCCATCGAATATCAGATTCGCTAGGACAAGGTCGTCCTTGAATAGCTTGAACACTGTCAGAGCTCGATCCAATGTGCGCCTCGGCAACTCATCATCTCTGACAGGCATCTCCAAGACAAAAGGGAACACGATACTGTCCAAAACTACGAAAGACTTAGCTCTGGCCTCAATTGCTTCTTGGATATTGCTTGGGAGATCCTTCCAAGGTATAATTCTTGTATCCCCAATATCTAGGCTGGGCAATTTCTTGAGCCAAAACTTCTCCAATGGAACCGTCAAGATCCGAACCAATGGAGTCGCTCACGGTAACATCTAACGGAGCCGATCCTTATAATGGCATTATATTCCAGAGAGAAGCTCTTTCCTCAGTGTCTCCTTCAATTCTCTACTCAGCAGTCGAATCTCGTGATCCTCTCTTTCAGCAGCTGAGACATACACTCTGTGAGGTTCTGCAAATGCTTCTCTCACTAAGACCTTCTCAGGGTCTAGTCCCCAGGCTTGGATTATCTCTTTCATAGCGTCAAACTTAGACACCTGTGTCTTTGGCCTGATGCTGAGCTGAGAAGAAGCGTAGACATTCCTCAGAAACTCAACACCCTTCATCTGAATATCGTGGTAAGTATCTATTGTGTGGCCCATCATGTAATCAATATAGTCAGACTGAACACCTAGGGCCATAAGCTGCGTCTTGAAGAACTTACAAATTGATTGGACGCGGAGATCGTAAACACCACTTGGATTCTGCGTTAGTCCGGTTTTGTGATACAATCCGTGAATTAGCTTGTAGATCTACTTCTCCCCTAATGGTAGCTTGGTTAACTTGCAGCAGACGGGATTTTTCGTAATTGGGGTTACTTGGTCGCGCATGCATATTGCTCAGCGTGTGCGGCTATATTGTGCGCATCGTCAGCGCGCGTATACTCATGACTAGTGGAAGTCAGTTTTTTCGTGTGTCATTTGGTGAGCACCATCACCACCCACATTGATGAAGAAGAAAGACAGAGGGATTGGAAGTCTTGAATGGGAGTTTGTTAAGGCATGTTTTATTAAAGCTGTTTGAGGTAGAA
>JAPKYM010000141.1 GCA_026394315.1 Candidatus Bathyarchaeota archaeon
ACATTTAAGCCCCAAACGTCTCACTCTGGTCGCAATTCATCCCGCCCCTGAAGGGGTGGGCTTTCTTGCTAGTTCAATGTAACCATTGCTGCACTAGCCAACAAAGAAGGGGCGCAAAATTGAGGATTATTGCGATTTCTGACCTTCACATGAGTAAGCCCGCGTCCAAAGCTGCGGCAGAGGCGACTGTCGCTGAAGAGGCGGATGTTCTGTTTGTGGCTGGCGACATTTCTCACGGTAAACTCAACAACGCTGTGGAGTTGCTGGAGATCCTAGGCAGATCCAAAGTTACCATCTTCTTTGTTCCAGGAAACATGGACACGCCCCAGCTTTCCAGCTGGAGCAGTGACAACCTCAGGAACCTGCATGGGCGTTGCGAGAGATACGGTTTCTATACGCTAGTCGGCCTCGGCGGCTCGATAATGACACCCTTCAATACTCCGTTCGAATTCAATGAGCAAGAGGCAGAAGAAATCCTGAACAGGGCACTTCAGAAGTGCGACGCGGGAAGTCTTGTGTTAATATCGCATTCTCCACCGAGGGATACCGATCTTGACATGACGCGATCGGGCATGCATGCAGGAAGTCGTTCTGTTAGAGACTTCATAATTTCCAAAAACCCCCTACTCGTTGTCTGTGGCCATATCCATGAGGCTCAAGGAATCGATAAATTAGGAGAAACAACCATAGTTAACCCAGGCCCAGCCTACTTGGGAGGATACGCGAGAATCGAACTGGATGACAAGGTCCAAGTGAGACTGGCAAGATTCAGCGTCTCGTAGTTGTGTCGGTCATTATTAAGAAGCTTTTTCAGAACAATCACTGGAGGATCTAGTTCGACCTGTGCTGATACAGACTTGGATCTCCAAGACAAGAAGATTGGCGAAAACCCCCTCATAAGACCTAGCCGTGCAGAGCGGAGGCTCTATCAAGAGAGTATTGCTGAGAAGGCTTGTCTCAGGAATACTCTCGTTGTTCTGCCTACAGCTCTTGGAAAGACTGTGATAACAGCTCTTGTTGCAGCCCACTTCCTCAACAATTACAGACAGGCACGGGTCCTTATGATGGCCCCAACAAGGCCTCTGGTTTTGCAGCACTGGCAATCCTTCTTAGAGATCCTGAAGATTCCTGAGGATGAGGCCATTGTCTTAACAGGCAAGACCACTAATACGTCCAGAGAAGCAGTCTGGAGAGGAAAAGCCAAGCTCGTCTTCGCTACACCTCAAGTTGTAAGGAACGATCTTATGCATGAATATGTCGACTTGAGAGAGTTCAGCCTACTCGTATTTGACGAATGCCACAGGGCGACCAGGGACTACGCCTACACTTACGTTGCCAAGAAGTACATGGAACGATCACCTTGGCCAATAATCCTGGGAACAACAGCCAGCCCCGGAGCGGATAGAGAACGTGTTGAGGAAGTCTGCAGAACTCTATTCATAGAACAAATAGAATACAGGTCTGAAGAAGATGCCGACGTCATGCCCTACATTAACCCGGTCCAGGTTGAATGGAGATATGTCGACCTACCTGAGGAGTATCACATATTAGCAGAAGGCCTCAGGGGACTCCTCCGTGATAGGCTCAGTTGGCTTAGAAGAATGAGCCATCTGAACAAGAACATTGACTATGCAACGAGGAAAGACCTCCTGGAGATCGGAGAAGCTCTGAGAAGCA
>JAPKYM010000270.1 GCA_026394315.1 Candidatus Bathyarchaeota archaeon
TGTTAATCCGTAATCCTCCAAGCGTGTCCGTAACTCATAAGTCAGAACGAATATGTCCTCAGGCATATTTAGCATATGACGCTATTTGTTCCGAAATCTTGTACATTCTTTCGTTTCCAAACGAGACAGCAGTCTTGCTTAGGGTGTCAATACTTCGTTCATGGATAAACCATTTTCTAATAGCGAAACCACGCAGAATCTTTGCTCCGAAGATGATAGCGTCAACGTCCATAAGTTCACTTAATCGTTTGGCTTCAATCAAGGGTTTGAATCCCTGAAGAAAAATCAAATCCCCTAGATGGACCCCGTCATTAACAGCGTCACATTGTCTCAAGATTCTCAAGAGTTCTATCTTGTCTCTATTCAAATCAGTTTCGTCTATCTTGCCGCTATCAAGAGCTAGTAATGGCACACTGTTGAATATCCCATGTTTAAGATCCTCTTCTAAATCGGCTACGTCATCATAGATGTTACAACCCTTGAAGAAGTAATCCGCGGCCTTTCTTATACAAAGGACCGCGTTCAACTCATTAGGTTCAAGTCTCCCTTGAGATTTCTCAAGGAAGCAGAAGTCTATGTCGACCCATATCTTGCCTACGCTTTTCTCATTGATCCTCTGAATATAGTCTTGAATCGATGTGATTGGTTTCGAGTCGTAAGCCTTTTCATCAATGGACCTTGTCTGCCCATCGATGAAGTCTTCGAAATCTCTCCGATAGATACGATACATCTCTGAATTTCTTCTTAAGCCTCTGCGCGCAAGCTCAAAGGTCCATCGTGCTATCCTCATGCACGAGTTTTCAGCTCTGGCACGTGGGCTGGCTTCATAGTCTAGATCGAAGAGTTCTTCGGTGAACGCTCTAAGATGTTTTCGTTGGGATTCAACGGCTTCCTGTTTACTTAGAAATCGATCGTTTATGTTGTCTAGAACCTTTATGCTGGTGATCGCGGATGTCTTTGCTACCATTGAGTAGAGGGCCTGAGCGTAATCTGCTGATGGAGAAAGCATTGGTACAGAAGTCAAGGCTGAGAGATAAGCGCCATAATGATAGTGCTTCTTCTTCAGTATTCCGTTGAAGCCCAGTTCCTCTGAGGTAAGGCAATAGCTTTTGTCAAGGCTTGCGAGCCGTTGTTCGAAATCCTCGATGGCGAACGTGACAAGTCTAAGGGTCTTCGAGAATCTGGTAGATCTGAATCGGTTCATAAACAAAAGAAGCAATAGGGCGAGGTTCTTGTAGAGGAAGTTTGTGCCTTCTCTGGCCTCAGGAGGCAGAGTTACAGCGCGCGAGTACGTGGCCACCGACTGAGTTGAGCTCAAGAAAACTCTGGCAGTCCATTCTTTATCAACTATCTAAATAATCATCCACTCTAGTAATTTACAGCAATCGCTCCGCAGAGGTGTATCACGGCATAATGTACTAGTACAGGTCAAGCAGCGTAATAAGTGCCAACATTACGTTCTTCTCCTTGACCTCCGCCATATCTTAGACAACAAACCAAGTCTTAAATCCAGAATTCCCTTATGTAAAATACCACAGGAGAAGATCTTGCGTCCACACCTTATTCTAGGCGGCTTGTGCCTGCTTCTGATGGGCATGTCTCCTGTAACTTACTCTCATTGTGAGGACGCACTGTCCTGGCAAGAAGTTCCAAGTCCAACAGTCAACACTCTTCGTTCGGTTTCTATGATTGACTCTAATGACGGGTGGGCTGTAGGGGACAATGGGACGATAATTCGTTGGAATGGCCTGTCTTGGAGTATAGTGAACATCCCGGAAATCGTTAGCGTTGATCTTGCCTCAGTCTTCATGGTTAACACTAATGATGGATGGATCGTAGGCGAAAGTGGTACGGTACTTCGTTGGGAAGGTATATCATGGAAGATGGTCAGCAGCTCGCTAGGAATTCGTCTACAAGTAGGTCTCAGTTCCGTTTTCATGGCTCACTCCAATGATGGATGGGCTGTAGGCTGGGAGAAAGCGCGCGCGCTCGAAAAAGGAACAAATGGTGTAGTACTTCGTTGGGATGGTTCATCTTGGAGCAAGATCTGGCTCTCGGCAACCGACAATCTTGAGCGGGTCAAATCCATCTCCCTGGTTGATTCTAGTAACGGCTGGGCCATAGGTTACACGAATGAGCCCGATCGCTTGGGGCGATCTGGTTCGTGCGCAGTTCATTGGGATGGAAAGTCATGGCGCAAAGTTGGTGACCCAAGCACAAAAAGCCTCAACTCAATATTCATGGTCAACCATAATGATGGGTGGGTTGTGGGTGGGGAAGGGACGATACTTCGCTATTCAAAAGATTCTGTGTTGGCGGCTTCGCCTGCACCAACAGCGACGATTGTTATCCCCACTTCCTCGCCAACAGTTCCCAGCCCGACTCCCATACCGAGTGTGCGAGCTTCGTTTACAATGACGCTAATTCCTTATGCATTACCCCTTATTATCGCAACCCTTGTTGGGGCTTTCTTACTGAAATTTATGGTGACGTCCAAGAATCGAGGTAAAAGGAAAGTGGGTGCACCACCATCCGAGCAGGAAATTAGATCTTCACTAGTATCGGAGTACAACAGACTCAACAGTGAACTCAAAGCCGCCAGGCAGAAGCTTTCGAAGCTAACCGAAGCCTATTCTGAAGGAATAATCCCAAAGGACACATACGGTACATTGAAGGACGAATACGAGAGTAAAATATCGAAACTAGAAAAGTCAATCGATGACATCTGGCCTCTAAAACATCCCATAGCATCGGAATACGAGGATCTATCTGCAGAGTTGGGAACTGTCAAGCAGAAGATTACAAAGTTGACGGACTCCTATGCGGGAGGGGCAGTCACTCTGGAAGCATACAGAACTCTTTTGACTAACTATGAGAAGCGATCTTCAGAACTTAAACGAGAAATTGGCGAAATTGAGGCCAGGATGAAAAATGAACTGAGTATACTCCAGGAAGAAGAGCTGAAGATTACTAAACAGATCGAACTTTTAAGTGCTAAACAGCTAGTCGGAGAAATCTTCGAAACCGAGTATATTGCTGAGAAATCAAACTTGGACTCGTGCCTAACCGGGATTCGAAGAAAGCGTCTAAGTCTGACGTATTTGAAGCTCGCGAGCTAACGTGAGCTGATCTTTTCGAGATGACTTGATGCGTCTCTTAAGCGAAAGAGCATTTGTAGACGTTAAAAGATAGTTGAGGGGATCTTTTATGGGGCGTCTTGTAGGGATTGTCGGGAAACCTAACGTAGGCAAATCAACGTACTTTTCCGCAGCGACAATGATCAGTGTCCCAATAGCGGCTTATCCCTTCACAACGATCAGGCCAAACCGTGGTGTCGGTTACGTCCGTGTTGATTGTGTTTGTAAGGAATTCGATGTCAGAGACGAACCGGTCAACTCAGTCTGCCAAGATGGTGCAAGACTGGTCCCTGTAGAACTTGTTGATTGTGCTGGTTTAGTTCCTGATGCTTGGCAGGGCAGAGGACTCGGCAACCAATTTCTCGATGAGATCATGACTGCCGATGCACTGATCCATGTTATTGACGCTTCTGGAGGGACAAACTTAGAGGGCAAGATATGTGCTCCTGGAACGCATGATCCTCTAGAAGATGTAGAATTTCTTGACAAAGAGCTCGACATGTGGCTAGTGCGGATCTTCAAAAAGGATTGGGAAAAGATATCGCACAAAGGAAAAGTCTCGAGAGATGATCTAATCAAGGATCTAGTAGAGCGTCTGAGTGGACTGGCAATTGGGCGAGGATCCATAGAGAGAGCTCTCAAAGAATCTGGGCTCAGCTTGGATAGGGTCGATTCCTGGTCCGATTCAGACTTGATCAACTTAATCCACAAAATTAGACTAATTTCCAAGCCAATGGTCATAGTTGCAAACAAAATCGACCTCTCGAAAGCGAGAGAGAACCTAGCACGGCTCTCAGCTTCCCCTTATAGAGTCCTAGCCTGCTCAGCCGAGGCAGAGCTGGCATTAGCAATCAATTAACTTTGCCTTTTTGAAACTCCTTGGAATGCGAGTAGTGTACCCAGTTGAGAATGTAGAAAGCCTCACCGACCATAAGGGACGAGTGCTTCCAGACGCCTACCTTGTCTCACCAGGAACCACCGCCAAAGAATTCGCAGGCATGATTCATTCAGACTTGGGTAAGGGCTTTCTCTACGCCACTGAGGCAAGATCAAAGAAAAGGGTCGGCGAGGACTATGTCCTTAAGGATAGAGACGTGATATCAGTCACCAGCGCAACCAAAAGGGGCTAGAGTACGCGTCCAAACCACAGGAACATTCAATGACTCAAAAGCCTGAGTGCGACTGTCGCAAGGCTTCTGAAGAACGACTCCTCGAGACTCTTGCCTCGACCAAACCCAACACAGTCTTTTCCAGAGAAACAGATCTTCACGTGATCTTTCTCATTTACCATCTCAAAAGGATAAAACTGACAGACCAGTGGCCGATATGGATATATTTGACAATTATTCCCATCCAGAAAATGGCATTTTCCATTCTTCTTCCGCATTTCGTAGGGATACAGTTCCTTCAAAATAATAGAGACAAATTGTTCTAACGGGATACCCGTTCGAGCTGAGATCTCTTGTGCTTCTTTTGTCAGTAATCGTATTCGTCTTCTGTGGTCTGCTGTGTCCTGACAGCAAGTACTACATCTCTGGCATTCCCAACTCGTGCCAGGCGGGTACACGACTACAAAGTCCGGAACACAGAAGGATTTGGTGGCTTCCTTCAGAGGTATCTTGCCTCTACCAGAGTTCCTAGAGACTTAGAACCGTCTATCTGGCTTTGACGTGCTTGACTATAGGGGCTCTGGATTTCCTTAGGACTCTGTAGCCACAGATAGGGCATTTTACCTCAGGGGTAACCGCAAGTTGCTCGGCCGTAACCTTAGCACCGCAATTAATGCACTCATAAATCATTTCTGCCCCAACTTTTTTCTCTGAGGATTCCATATGTCTAATCGGCATTCAAAGACTCAATGGGCCAAGTTAAAGGTTTTGCAGAGTGAGATGAGGGGTCACAAAAAGTCACCAACAAGGTTGCGTTTCGACATAGTGGGAGATATAGCGATTATCAAGAATGCCCATGGAAAGACAGGTCTGTCTTGGGCACAATCAATTCTGCGTAATAACAAGCGAGTAAAGGTTGTTCTGGCACAGACCGGGTCTGTTCAGGGCATTTTTCGTCTCTGCAAATTAAAGGTGGTTGCAGGGGACAATAGGATGACCACCATTCATCGAGAGAACAAATGCCTTTTTCACATCGATCTTGGAACCATGCACTTTTCTCCCAGATTGGTTCACGAACGTAGATTAATCGCTAAGAGCGTTGGATTCTGGGAAGCTGTGCTCAATATGTTCGGTGGTGCGGGTACCTTTTCCATAGAGATTGCATACAAAAATCCTTCTGTGACAGTCTTCAATATTGACATTAACCCTGATGCAATACGCATGTGTCTAAGAAATGTCTTAGCCAATAATATTAGAAACAGAGTCATCGCGGTTTTGGCAGACGCAAAGGAAGCAGCGTCCATTGTCTTCTTGAATAGTGTGGATAGGGTCCTTCTACCGCTTCCAGAGAAGTCTTGTGAATACTTCAGTGTAGCCGTCTCTGCACTAAAGCGGAAAGGTGTTATCCAGTATTATGATTTCATTCAAACAACCAAAGAAGAATCTCCTTTGGAAAAAGCAGTTGTGAAGATCAAAGGGTTGATCAACGGCAAAAACATGTCTGTAAGAGAGGGAAGGATTGTGAAGAGTGTAGGCCCTAGACGTTACCTTGTCTCTTTTGAACTCTACAAGGGTGAAGAAAGAGAGGATGTTTCTTGAATTGATCTAGGTGTATGAGCCAACTATGAGCGCGCGCTAGTTGTCATGAATGCTGGGTCTGCCGTATCGAACAATGGACCTGGCCTTTTAATCTTCGAACAAAGTTACCACATGTGAAACACTCTATGAATGATCTTGTTGCCTTTGTCTGGGGGCATTCAACGCATTCTTTCTTCATCCTTGCTATTGTCTTTGCACCGACAACACCCTTGAGTGCCTCAACTTTCTCCTTGGGAACTTTGATTCGTTCAGCGGAAGTTCTGATCTCGATTATGCATTCGCGTTCGTTAACTGAGCTCACTTATGGCACCGTCTCGACTTTGATTCGTACTATTGATCTAAGATCAACCCTGCGAAATCCCTAGTATTCTTGACCAGTGCTAGTACCAGAAATCAAATATAAGGTTAAGTGCGCGCCAGCGTATATGGACGAGAATTTATCTTGGGACAGATGTTAGCTTGAGTGGGTTGAGCAGTCTCAGACTTACGAGCATGAGAATCACTTTGAAATGCCCTGATTGTGGGACAAGGAAGAAGTGCCCTTATCAGGTGAGACAGGGAGAAGCGATAGACTGTGCGAAGTGTAAGAAGGCCATTGGCTTCGGTGACATAGACAGGAATGTGGGCCAGACCGTGTCGAACATCTACGGGTCAATCAACGATGTCAAGAGTTCATTGGAGAATTAGGGGGCTTCTCCGATAGCACGCGCGTTGAGTTGTTGACTCTTAAGGTTTAACCGTGTATTGGCACATAGCTGCCTATGATCTTCGCTTGATGACTTGGTATGGGCTACTTATTGATTTGAAATAGTAAATTTTCTCGATCTAAGTCAGTATTTGAAGGGGTACTCACTCGCCAATAAGATGCCCTTAGAGGTTAACCGTGATCTACTGTGCCACTGCTTCGACAAAGCTAAGATGAGAGAAAGTAATGCTAACGCGCCCTAGAACGCTAGACTACGGGGTAACCAAGCGTTCTTGATAATAGAGTCGCTTGCGAAATGTACGTATAGATCTCTAGGAATTGAGAAAACGACAGCAGAAGACTAGTTGGAAGCAGACTATCCTCAAGTTGCCGCCGCGACAAATTCGCGGCAACGCATATCACTAGCATCGGCACCAAGAAAGCTGCGACTCTGGGAAGCTCAAGTCTTGCAAAGAGCATTGTCACTAACATAATTGCCGAAACGCCTAGGGTGAATGCATCAGTCCTAACGTGTCGAAGCGAAAAGTAGAGCTGTTGTAAGACAGTCAAGAGAAACAATGCGCAGACAGGAAGACCCAACAGAAGAAAGAAGAAAAATGCTGATGACTCAAAACTCCAAACCGAGGGCATCAAAGAATGAAGATGTTGGTAGAACCACTGATTTGTCTTGAAGGCACTTAAAGCGCCTTCAAAGAAGGGCATATCAAAGACCAGCTCCAGAATGAGATACGGAGTAAATACTCCTGACAGGAAGGCTAACAGCTTCAATAAAGCCTGCCGCATTTCTTGTACTGACATAGCGAGCAACATTGCTAAGATCAACACAGATGCCGAAACAAACGTCAAAAACAGAGCAAAGGAAAGAATCAATCCCCCAAGAAAACCGTGATAGATCCCTCTATCACTCCTCAAAGAGTGAATGAAGAGAAGAAGAGCACATGATGTGAAAGTACCCACCGTCAAATCCATGTAAGGCAGGTTTAGGCTGAGAGAAGGTATCCATGTATAAAGTACACATGCAAGTAACGCTACCTTAGGGCCAGATACTAGTTTTGCCAAATAGAAGAGTGGAAACATAGCCAATACTGTAAGTACGATTGAGAGCCAGACTACGGATTGGGGATTTCTTCCTAAAAACTGGAATCCAAAATAGATCATCAGTGGGTGGCCTGGAAAGTGTGTTGCCAGATGACCGCCCCAATAAAGAAGCGGCACCTGCATCAGATCCAGCCACTCACGGACAAATATCAAAGGGTCCGTTACTCTGAGAGCCAGGGAATAATACGCAAAGCTTTGGGGATCACCGATAATATTCAAAATCTTGTCGTAACCCCTCAGGTTGATTGTTAGTATCTGGATAAGCAGAAAAATTGCAGAAAATGCTGAAGGCTGAAGGATCTCATACTTGGACCACAGACGGGATTCTTGGGTGTTTCCAAGTTCAAGAGTTGCCAGAAAGATCTTCAGTACGATTCCCTCTGAAATGAAAAGAAGTACTATCAGAATAGAGATGGGGATGTGCCTGAGGAATAGCTGTTTTGAATCTGCTATTAAGAAATGAAGCAGGCTTACTCCAAACAGAATGGGAACAACTGACTTATGCCCCAGTCCGTGTCGGAGCCAAGCCAAAGTTTTCACAAACTCTTACTATTCGCCAAAATATATCGTAGCATATATCTATTTTAGGTTGCGCCTGCTTCTCAGTTCTTGTGTCTCATCAGGATATCCTAGAAGAATCTATGCCGCCAGTTTGAGGTCGGCAGGGGCCCTCATAAATGAGCGCGTGCGCGTAAAATTTGGAGAACGTAAGGCATTAGGGAGTCGAATCAAATATAAGGTTATTAGTAGGATAAGGGCGACTCTACGTGAACAGAATTGAGGAGCAAGTCTATCTTAGTGATTACAGCTCTGGTTCTGGCCTTGGTTGATTTCATAGTGGAACTCCAGGTCTTACCCAGCCTCTACAGAGGGATCCCGCTTCCGTTTCCAGAGACTTCTAAGCCTATAGGTAATGCTCTATTCTCCGTTACTTCGCTCCATATTACCCTGATCGCCGTAAACATATTTGTACTGATTGTTGTCTTGAAGAGAGTAGGTTACGTAGGTTCCTCGATTCCTTCCAGAAAAGGAGATTGGCTTGACCTGTTTGCTTTTCTGGCCTTTGCTCTTTCGGGACTTGTGATGTGGTTTTCTCCGGTGTTTATGCTGCCCTTCATAAGCGCCGGCATATACTTGATCCTGACAGATATGCGATAAGCCCCTAGTCCGCCACGAATCCTTTTAATATGTTGGCGATTAGTCCAATGGTCATTGTTATCCCCACTGGAAGAGCCAACAAAAACTTACTTATCGAGCGGTAATGCCAGAGCCCCAGTCCAAACAGCGGTATGAATAAGATGAGCGCAAAAGAGTTTAGTAGGCATATTGCTGACAGTGCCAGATACGCGCTGTAGTATATGTAGGTCCTCTTAAGTCGGCGAGTAATCAGGCCCTCTCTAATCAAAAGATAATGGTATCTGGGGAGAAGAAGAAACCTATTTTTCAAATGGTCCCCATAAACGAATTCCTTAAGGTGATTTGCTCTCTTGTTATCGAGTCTCACTACTTTGAACCCAAGCTTTTCTGCCTTAGCGCCCAGCCACAGATCGTCCACATTAGTGAATCTATCATCGATAGTCCAGTTGACTTGATCCAGGAATTCCCTGGACATTATGGTGCAACCCATGTTGATGTCTACTTCAGACGCATATTTTTTACCAGCTTCAACATAGGCATATGGAATCGATGCCATGCCGATCTTGTTGTCTTTCCTGAGGAGCCCAACAAGGTCAGCAATAGTTCCTCGAGGGATCTCGACATCTGAGTCGATACTGATAACATAGTTAACGGCAGTTTCTTTCGCCAGGCTAAGACATTCATTTCTAGCTCTTGCTATACTTTCTTCTGACGCATCGTCTTTCCGACGCTGAATTACCTGTGAATAAAGCGGGCCATGTTGCACAATGAATTCTTTGAGTATTCTCGATGAAGAATCTGTAGAATGATCGTCGAAGAATACCAAAGCTATCTTTTCCTTATCGTAAGAGTAGTCGGCATAGATGGATTCCAATGTTTTGGAGAGAGTCTTCTCACGGTTTCTAAACGGTATGATTATTGACACGGTAGGGGGGGCGTCATTCTTAGCTTCAGTGGCATGATCAATATTGAACATAGTCTCTCAACTTCATTCAGAGTCTCTTCGCAGAAAAGAACAGCTGATGATTAGTTAACGCCTTGAAGATTCTGTTTAGTCGGAGTATTCCAAAGAGTAGTTTGAACCTCTTGGAGGGGCCTGTGTCTTCGTAATAGTAATCAACTAGTTTGAATTGTGAATGTTCCAGAAGGTGTCCGATTTCACATATTGTCCATGAGTTGATGTGTTCGTGTAGCGTATGAGTCGCCTCTACTTTTGTTCCCAAAACGGCTCGGAGAATCCTGCCACACCAATAGATGTTTGGTACAGAGGAACGTAGTGTACCGGCCGTTTTCAGAATTCGCTTTATCTCTCTTAGCGCTTCCGCCGGGTTCTCTAGATGTTCGAGGACTTCGAATGCCAAGGCTTCTCGAAATGTTCCGTCCCTAAAAGGAATATTGCTGGCGCTTGCGACGACGTCAACCCCCGGCATCTTTCTGATGTCCATGCCAAGGTCGCCACGTTTGTTCTCCCCACAACCAACATCCAGTATCAGCATGAAATGTTCCTCAAATAACAGATCATTCTTTGGGGTTATCTCTCAGGCAAGGATCGACTGTATTTCGCTTCAATTGGAAGGAATGAATCATGACTCAGTGAACCTGTTTTCTGTTCCCCCGGCAAGCCACCCAGCTACTATAGTTATGTAGGCATCCAGTTGCCATTTGGCAATCTTGAAGTCTCTTGTTAGCGCGCAGATCCACAACGCCTTAGGCAAACCCAATAGAGTGAAGAGAAGAACCCTCTGCCAGCTATAGTATCCGTAGGCCCTAGCGATTTTTCCGAACTCAACAAGCTCTCTCATGTTTCTAGCGCTAAGATTGGCATAGTGGTGGCAGTAGGCCCTCGAAGTGGCTTTCCAATAGAGCCCCTTTCTTGTGATATGCTGCTTGACATACTGGTCTTCCCAGACGTGCAGGCGGGCGGGGAAAATAATGTCCTTTACAGAATCAGTATGTATAATCGTATCATGGAGCATTCCACGTCTGTTTCCTTCTATCAGCATGGTGTCCTCGAGTGATTTCTGGTAAAACTTCGAGACAGCCGTACATCTCTTGAGGTCACTGGGGGCTATTGGCACTGCGACACCACAGACCGCACCAGTATTACTTGCGATAACACTTTTTATCTTATCAAACCAATCCTTGCAGAGGACCACGTCGCTGTCTACGAATGCAAACCACTCGGTTTCAACCTCATCTATGCCCCTCTGTCTTGCAAGAGCTCTACCCCCTTTCATCTGGACAATCTCTACATTTGAGTAGGACTTCAAGATCGGAACCGTTTCGTCCGTACTGTAGCCGTCTACGACAATCAGTCTATTGACAGGTATGTTGGCATAGATGCTTTTGAGACACATATTCAAGAGTGGCTTCTCGCTGTTCTTAGTAATCATTACTACGTCTATACTATCAGAGGTTTTTGGCATCTAGCATCCTGGCTTTGATTCCTGTAGTTAGAGCCCAGGGTCTCACTCTTATAATATATGCCCGAACAATATCTAGATTGGTCGCTAGTTCGCTCGTGCTAGGGGGATCCTGCTTTGAATTGGAAAAGAGCCTGCATCGAAATCTTGTCTTGGCTCCCATTCTCGTCGCCTAAGGTGGCACTGTACCGTAAACTGGGTGCCACGATGGGAAACAGAGTAAGAATCGGAAGAGGGTCCTTCATATGGTCGTCGAATTTCGGCGGTGTTACCGTAGGCGACGGAGTTACCATCAGAGACAGCACTAGATTCTTCTGCGAGAGACTTACCATCGAGGAGGACTCTTACGTGGAGCGCGACAGTTTCGTGTCGGGTTCTACATTCTTCTTAGGATTCGGAAGCTATTTCGGTCAACGGATGTTTGTGGACTGCACGGCACCGGTGACCATCGGTCGAGAAGTTATAATTAGTTACACGAACATCTACACCCATGAAATGAATTATGCTTGGGTGACCGAGGGGAGAGAACGGAGAAGATCCGGACCAGTTGCAGTCGGCCGAAGATCCTCGCTGGCGCCAGGCATACACATTGGCGCAGGCGTCACGATTGGTGAGCATGTAATTGTGGGTTCGGGGTCGATTGTTCTCAAGAACCTCGCTCCCTATACCATAAACGTGGGTGTGCCCTGCAAGGAAGTTCGTAGCATAAAGGAGAAATTCAAAGCTGAGGTAGACTTGTTGGATGACATCAAAAAAGACCTTGACAACTACTTTCGGCAAGAATGCCGCAAGAACAAGATGAGAATTCTCTTCGGCGAGACATTGGGAAAACCGGAACTGGAGTCAAGGTCGATAAAAAACTTCTTCCTTATAGGCAATTTCGTAGCCGACGAGGTCTTCCAGATCCTGCGATCGCAATCCGAGCAGCTCATTTCAGCTTTCGATTTGAATAGGCAGCTCTACCACAAGAATGAGTCCAAACTGACGCACGAAATAAAGCATCGAATGCGTCGATTTGGGTTGGTCTTCAAGCCTTACGATATTCCAAAAGGCGAAGATTCGAACCAACTCGCAGTTAGACAGCCAATCTGAAATTTCTCAGACTGCGCGCACCGAAGTCAATCATGAATGTGGGTACGGGCTTAAACTTAAATAGGGTAAACAAGGAATCTCAACAAGGGAGTAAATGTAAGAGGGAGTAGTAGAATACTGCACACAGCAAGCTCTGAATGGAAGAACATGTCTATCCCTGAGCCAAAGCTTCATCTTCAAGCGCAACGTCCTGCCCAGTATAAAATTGGCTTTTCTGAGTCGTTCAACCTAGGAGGGCAGCTCTGGGAACTATGACCGAAGTCTGCACTGTATGTGGCCTTCCAAAGGATCTGTGCGTCTGCGCCACGATAAGCATGGAGCAACAGATAATAAAGGTCAGAACGGAAATGAGGAAATGGGGAAAGCCTGCCACGGTGATAGAAGGGCTAGACCAGAAGAGCATCGACCAAGATGATTTGGCAACGAAATTGAAAGCTTCATGTGCTTGTGGTGGAACTGCCAAAGGTGGACAAATCATTCTTCAGGGAGACCACAGACAGAGGGTTAGAAAGCTGCTAGTCGACTACGGCTTTTCAAGTCCAAGTATTGAAGTCCATTAGGCGGTAACACTGGTTATGCGTGCAGGTGACCTGCTGAATATTCTAAGATCTCTGAATCGCCGAAAAGTAGACCACTTCGTTTGCCCTCGGTGTAATAGC
>JAPKYM010000260.1 GCA_026394315.1 Candidatus Bathyarchaeota archaeon
AGTGCGTAGGGCAGTAGTAGTCCAAGCCCCCTCTTTGACCATCCCTCGAGCGAATTCCTGCAGGTTCATTTCAGCTCTCCTCCAGTGTATGAGTTGCGATCCGTAGAATCCGGGCCCTGAGATGCAGGGGGATTCTCGTAATCGTTGTACTTATCTTGCGTATCCTCTTTCTTGGCCCCTGTAGGAAGAGCCGAAGTAACTGATGCGTTGCGCACATTAGAGGTGCGCTTACGTACTGCTAGCTTGGCGAAGTCGCGAAGAGTCATTATCTGCCTGCCTTGCCAAAATAATTTTGCATCAAATGGCTATCAGCCTTATCGGTTGCTTTTCTAATAGCGTTTTCGAGCCTAGTTCTCTCTACGCCTTTGGTCAGAGTCTTGACAGTATTCATTCTGGCCTTGTGGCCACGAGCAATCATTTGCGAAAGGTGTTGATAAGTCGCTGCCGCCTTCGCAAACTCTTTCAGGTCCATCTTACTTCCCTTTCAGCATCTTGAGGTCGTTAATGACCTCAATTAGGTTCTCCATGGAGGTCTTGATCGGGTACTCCTGCATCTGGACGCCCAGACGGGACGCGATCAAGAGGTCAGCTAGATGGCTGGCCGCCTGCTGGAGCTGAGGCAGGAAGCTGACGAACTTGTTGACGTTATCCTTGTTGATGAACTGGAGGCTTAGGACCGTATCGACCAATCCCGGATCCGAAAGATGCGCAGCGACCTTGGTCAGATCCCTGGCAATCTTATGCGCCTCGCGATGCTCAGCCTTCTTAAGATCTTCCTCGCGAACTTGAACGGGAGCGCGATCGCGCATGCTAAGCTTAGAAACCTTCTTGCACTCACTGAAACACTTCTCCAGACTCTCCTTCGTGTAGGTGTTCTCCAGGTAAGGACCTAGACGACTCTTCAGTTCGCCTTCACGCGCCCAATCCTCGGCCCAGGGAGCATCTACCGAGAAGCTTTCTCCACCAAGGTGCCGCATGGTTACGGTGCTGGTCGCAGCAACCTTGGTGACTTGACCAGCATCTTTCTTGAGGTTAATCAGGGTTCCAAATGCGGCAAACTTGGTCCCTGCGGGCATCAGCACCATGTCACCAATCTTCTGAACGTTGGTAGCAGTGGGGCTGACCACAATATTAAAAGCTCTACCCAGCGTATCATGGACGTGGTATTTTGTAACTTCAAAGTTTCTGGTCATCTGGATACGCTGTTCGTTCTTATCGAAGTCCATCTTGCGCTCTTCATGCATACGCGATTTTGACTTGATCTTCACAGGCATGAAGGCAATGGCGGGGCCCTCATCCTGACGGATGAAGAAGATCCCCTTATCTCCAGCCATCCCCTCTCCATAGAGATAATGACGGCACTCCATGTCCGCTGACGGTTTCCCTATAATCGCCTGCTGAACGCAGCTATACTTCCCGTTTTCGTAGGGTCTGCCATCTTTATTATCAGACTTTAGTTGAGCGCCACAGAACACCATGACGTCCTGCTTCTGCATGTCGAAATCGAAGACCGCAGGAAAAACCATCCCGCGATAGTCGTTGCCCGAAGCGCCTTCGACCTCGTAAACTCCAGGGCTAATAACTAGGCCAACAGACAGATTACCTTCAACTTTCTTTATGAAGGCATCAACCAAGGGATGCGCTTCCCCTGGCTTAACCTCATCGGGATTAATTGTAGAAGAAAGCGAAGCAGAAGAGACAGCCACCTGTCGCTGATCACCGGAATAGGCTTTCTTCAGAACTTCCTGGCAGGTACTGTTCGCCCAAGCCGCTACGGTGGTTGGATCCTTCTCGAGTTTCTCTTTCATCCCCTGAGTCTGTTCCGGGGTTCTAGCAATCTCACTGAGGATTGAGGCGTACTTGTACGCAGAAACTCTACCACCCAGCCCGGGACGGAACACGCTGTATAGTCCGGGATAGACGCGTTCGGTAATGTTGGGGCCGACATAGGCAAACGGTTCCTCTGGCTTCGGGACCGACTTTCCAATCGCAGTCGATTGAACTATCTCCTTTGCCGTGTCAGGCGTAAGGGGATAGGCCTTGCTCTCGTAGAGCATGACATCGAGCGGATACATCTGGTACTCTTTGACAATGATCGGGATCTTGATGATCCCTTTCTTGCCCAGAGCTACGAAGCCGTAGCCGTAGCCCTTCTTGGCGTCAGTCTTTTTGAAGACAACTTCAATGTCTTCCTCAGTCAACTCCGGATGCTCCTCGTGAAGGTGTTTGATTACCTCCTCGTCCCAGAGGTTCACGTCCTGGGGCATCTCGT
>JAPKYM010000278.1 GCA_026394315.1 Candidatus Bathyarchaeota archaeon
TGACAGACGAAGGAGGAGATGTTTGGTCAAGGACTATTGTGCGCCTTAAGGAGATCCTAGTTTCCGCGGACATCTTAGTCCAATGCCTGAAGGCACTAGACAATACTACAGGCCCCATCTCCATCGAAGCAGCAGATCCCAAGAACTTCAAATTCAATGAAGCTCTCGGCAAAGCGGAAGCTCCCCGCGGCGAGCTAGTGTATTACGTGGTCTCAGACGGCAGCAACATACCTTACAGTGTACGGATAAGAACCCCAAGTTTCCGAAACAACGCACTTCTTCCAAAACTACTAAGAGGACACACACTCGCAGATGCACCCATCATTATCGGGAGCATCGACCCCTGTTACGCATGCACGGACCGCATATTCACCATCACGGACTCTGGAGCGAAGAAGAACTCGAACGTGGCTACAAGCAGTCAGTTCACTTGGAGCCAATGAAAGATGGAGCTCCCTTCGACAATATCAATAGCAAGCAGCTTATTCCTGCCCATCGTGAGTTTCTTTCTGGGCATAATCTACGGTTACGAGATCAGAAAGGTCTCAGCACGCCTTCAATCAAGAAGGGGCCCTTGGCTTCTCGTTCCAAAGTCGCTTCGAGGGACTCTGGGCGTAACCAGACTGTTTCAGCCATTATATGACATAATAAAACTCCTCTGCAAAGAGTCGCTTTTACCGAGCACTTCTACAAAAGGACTCTTTAGATCATCCCCCTACATCGCTCTCATCTGTGTGATTGTTGCTGCAGCATTTACTCCAGTGGCCACCTATTCACATTTGGCCTCCTTTGAACTCAGCCTCGTAGTGATACTCTATCTTCTCTTGGGAGTGCCTTTCGCGTTCATTCTAGGCGGGGCGGCAAGCGCCTCACCTTGGGGGGTTATCGGAAGCCAGAGAGAGGCGGAACTCATGCTGGCTTACGAGACTCCACTCGTCATTGCGGCTTTCTCGATTGCTACCATGGCGGATTCATTGTCAGTTCAGAAAATCATAGACGTGCAGGCAACTCGACTCCCTTTTCTTCTCTTGAATCCTCTCGCGGCAGTCGCTTTCCTTGTTGCGATAATTGGCAAGCTACATCTGAAACCATTTGACGTGCCTGAGGCTGAGGTGGAAATTGTCGCCGGCCCAGTAACGGAGTATGGCGGGAGGCTGCTTGCAATAATTGAGATCGTTAAGACATTTCTAATAGCAATCTGTGTCGGGCTGTTCATCGCTCTGTTCCTAGCGGGAGGATTGGTCCCCGGCTATGATAAGCTGTTTTCGATTCCTACTTTTCTGCTTGAAGGTCTTCTGATTGTTCTTGTAATGACCATGATCCACACGTTGAATCCGAGGTTCAGGATAGATCAAGCGCTAATATGGTATGTCAGGGTTCCAACGATTCTGGCAATATCAGGGCTCGTTTGGGCCTACGCATTTCGTCATTTCTTTCCAGCATTCATATGAGGTTTGGCACTTTGAAATACGGCGTCGTCAAGCTAACGAAAGAACTCTTGCGAAATGCAATTCATCCTGTTACAGTCAACTACCCTGCCAAGAAAGACTTGCTTGGTGCACTCACAGAGATCGCAGATGAGAGTAGAGGCAAACACCGCTTCGATGAGATCAAGTGTGTCGGATGCGGTGCATGCACCATTGTCTGTTCGAGTTCCGCGATTACAGAATCTGATTCTGATCTGGAAAGGACTCTTTCTGTTGAGATCGGTCGATGTATCTTCTGCGGAAGATGTCGCGACATATGTCCCGAAAAGGGACTTGAACTAACGCCTGAGTTTGAGATGTCTAAGAAGGGACAGAGTGCAAATGATTGCATTAAGGTTGAGCATTCGGTCCCTCTAGGAACCTGCGATAAATGCGGTCGAACGACATTCCCGATCGGACAGATTGAAGCAGTCAGGAAGAGAGTCAATGAGAAGATCGACCCCGCCAACCTCGTGATCGTAAACAAAGACATGGAGATTTTCATGAGATACTGTCCCGACTGCAGACGGTCTGGCAGCTATGCATTCAAGACTCATCCCCGCAAATCGTACTAGGTCAGAATCTTGAGGCTAGGTCTTAAGGAGAAGGCACGTGCGTACTCTCCTTGGATATTTCACGCGCATGCCGGCGGATGCAACAACTGTGACATAGAACTTGCAGCCTGCTTTGCTCCCCGCTTCGATCTTGAGAGAATGGGAATTCAACTCCGCAATAATCCGCGTCACGCAGATATCTTTCTGGTCACAGGTCCGGCACCTAAACAGATCGCTCCAATACTCAGGCGAGTCTACGATCAGCTTCCTAATCCGAAAGTTGCGATTGCGTGCGGATCTTGTGCGATTACTGGAGGAGTATACAATCGCGATGATAAGAAACCGAACTATGCTATAGGGGGGCCTGTGGAGAAATTGATCCCAATAGATGTTCTAGTTCCCGGATGCCCACCTAGACCAGAATCTATAATACAAGGCATCATGTTAGCTTTGGAAAAACTCAGGCACAGATGAGCCTGAGTCGATCATACAGGCGATTTTAAGATGGTCAATATTGACGAGTTCAATCTTCCAGAAGAACTGTACTACCTCGAGGAAGGAAGAAGCTGGGCTAAAGTGGAGTCCGATGGCAAGGTAAGAGTTGGACTATCAGATATAGCCGTGAAGTTGGCTGCCGAGATAATATACATACGTCTTAAACCAAAAGGTGCTAACGTGGAACAAGGCAAAGGCTTCGGAACAATGGAGAGCGCAAAATGGGTCGGTCCCTTAAAGTCGCCCGTCTCAGGAACAATAGTTGAGACAAATGATGTGCTGACCAAAAATCCAAGCATAATCGTTAAAGACCCATATGGAGAAGGATGGGCGGTTATTATCCAGCCCAAGAATCCTGAAAATGAGCTGGATAGTCTTCTCCACACGCCAGAGCAACTCACCGCTTGGGCGACTAGAGAAAAAGCAAATCTTCAGAAGAAATGACTTCGGAACTGGCACAGAACTCATCGTAGAAGCAAGGCTTCGGAGGCCTAAGATGAAAAAGGATCAGATAGAAGAATTAGCGGCGATTGTAGGCCCCGAGAATATCTCGACCGAGCCGCTTGAACTAGAAGTGTACTCACGAGACCCAA
>JAPKYM010000273.1 GCA_026394315.1 Candidatus Bathyarchaeota archaeon
AGGTGGGAGTCATAAAACAATGGCTCTACAGGCCCTTCCCTGAGAAAGAGATCCTCAAAGCCGTAGAGGGTTTGAAATCACTGGTAGTTGTAGATAGAACTTGCAGCTTCGGAGCACCGAACGGACCATTATGCAGCGACATCCTATCTGCACTATACAGCTCCGGCCTTAAGATCAATACATCAAACGTAATCTGTGGACTCGGAGGACGTGACATAACGATTCCAATGCTGGAAACCCTACTCAATCGCGCCTTAAAGGCTCCGAAGGCGAAAATCCCGCAGAGAGATGTTTCACTTGTGGGGGTGCGCGAGTGATGGTTACTCTCAGAGACTTGCCTTCTGAGGAACTGTTTCTTCCAGGACATAGACATTGCCCGGGCTGTGGAGCGTCCATGGCGGCTCGGATGGCGCTCAAAGCCTCAGGAAAAGACATTGTTGTGGCAAATGCCACTGGCTGCCTTGAAGTAGCTTCCACAATCTACCCTTACACTTCGTGGGCGGTCCCGTGGGTTCACACCGCATTCGAGAATGTTGCAGCGACGGCGAGCGGTATCGAAGCAGCTTTTAAGGCCATGTCTCGAAGAGGCGGCAAGATGAAGATCCCTGACCTGATTGCGTTTGCAGGTGACGGAGGAACATTTGACATAGGAATCCAGTCATTATCAGGGATGCTGGAGCGAGGGCACCACATTCTGTACATTTGCTACGACAATGAGGCCTACATGAATACTGGAATTCAACGTTCAGGCTCAACACCGCACGGAGCTGCAACGTCAACTTCCCATGCAGGATCAAAGATTCCCGGAAAACCGGAGTGGAAGAAGGACCTCATAGGGATAAGTGTAGCCCACGGTATATCATATGCGGCGACTGCCTCAGTTGCTTACTGGAATGACTATATTACTAAAGTGAGAAAGGCACTTGACACCAAAGGCCCATCTGTGATACATGTCCTTGCGCCATGTCCGCGTGGGTGGCGACACGAGGCGGCAGATACCGTGAAACTAGCTAAACTTGCGACACAGACGCTATACTTTCCAATATATGAGTACGACCATGGCAGATACACGTTGAACGTAAGAGTCCCGCATCCCTCACCCGTTGAGGAGTTTCTGAAGACCCAGGGCAGGTTTACACACCTCCTGAAACCGGAGCTTTCGGAAGAAATCAGAGGGATTCAAAAATGGGTTGACGCTAACTGGGAACACATAGCCTATTTATGTGGAGAAACCACAACATTTTCTACAACCCAAGATCGGGGAAACAAGTGATATGGCGTTGCGTGCAAGACAAGTATTGTCAGCGTCTCTTCTGCTAATAGTGGTAATGGTCATACTTTACCCGACCACCGCTACAGGCACTGTGATTCTTAGCGCAAACTACGCACAAGCACCCATCCAAACCGACATTCCTGGGGAAGGACCAAGACTTGTTGTAGTAAAGGGCGTCACCCACCTCTATGTATCTTTCTCTGAGATACGGATTCACATAGCCAGCGAAGGAAACGACACTGGCTGGTTGCCCTTGACCTTCCAGACAAACAGCATAGATCTAATAAATCTCGAAAACAAGTCTGAAGTAATAATGACTAGCCCCACCGTGCCTGCAGGAGAATATGACAACTTAATGCTTTCTTTCGCAAATGCGACGGCAGTAGTCAATGGTAGTACTATTAGAGTCGAAAGTATACCGCGCTCCCTCGTTAGAGAGAGTCCGTTCACCGTCAAAGCCGGCTCAGAAACAAACCTCAGACTTAGGTTCACCGCTGATTATCGAGCATTGAACGCCAGTAAGCGAGTGTTTTTTGAAGTCAACCCGACAGTCGAATGAAATGACCTCATAAGAAAACTGAACAATCAAGAAGGAAACGAAGATGTGTGTTCTCGGAAAAGATGAAATCCTAAACCTGATCGAGAAGTTGAAGGTGGTGTACCCTTTCGGCCACAACCTACTGGATGGGGACAGCTACATCCTGACAGTTAAGGATGATACAGTGCTCCACTATCTCGAACACAGGAACCTGATTTCCTATGAGATTGTCTTCACCCCACCCGATATTGTGGCTCACTTGACAGCGAAGAGCCGTTATGGCAGACTCGGTTTATCATTCCTTAATGCGGCCAAGGTGCACAGCGGATTCGTCGGCAGACTAGCATTGGAGTTGGTGAACTTGAGTAACGATAGACAACCGATAACGATTAAGAGGGGCGATCCTCTTATGCACATGGAATTTATAACTCGCGAAGGAAAGCCGTCACCGTACTTGGGCCCATACCAATTCCAATATATGAGCATCGAAGAAGTTGGAATCTACAAGTCGATACTGACTGAGACGTTTCCTCAACTGTTCGACACGGAGACCCTGAACATGATGATCCGTGATCGAGTCGGAGCTCCAAGCTAGAATGCTGAAGAATAACGATTTCTGCAGAGGCCCGAGCATCAGTCACGTAGCCCGATCGGGGTGAAAGCGCGCGCTAAATCACTTCTTGGAACCTTTCACGGCTTTGCGTCCGTAGTAATGTGCGACAAAGCCAAGTGCTGCTAATCCCACGATCGTCCCGACCATACCTACCTCCTGTATTCCAGTCGATGCCTCGACGATTATTGCGTCGCCAAAGGACGAGGCATAGCCCTGAACAGTGATCTTAACGATGTTTATGGTGTAGCAATAGAGTGTCTTCGAAACATTGGCCATTTCAATCACGATTCTCAAATCTACAGCTTTTCTAGCTGGAGTGGCCCAAGAAGTCATTCTGGAGTTGGCATCAAACGACTTGGCCCAAGAACTGATGTTAGATGGAACTTCACTGAAGTCAAAAGTGGATGCGTTACCCGCTGTGGCCACAGCTATTTCCGGTGTGATCGGTGTGAAAACAGGTGAGTAGTACTTCATACCTGTCTTGTTGGACAGACTCGCTACAAATGGCAGAAGGTATCTTTGGCCAATGAGATTGTAACTCAGATTTTCGGCTTTGAGATCACTGGTAACCTTGAATCGTATCCAACTCAGATTCATCCAAGTAGTGTCCTTTTCCGGTCTTGTGAACCCATCCACGGAGAAACTAGTGGTGGTGTTAATCCAATCCTTACTAGATTCGACTCTTATCGCAAGCGATGATGCGTTAAGTGTTGGCCTCTTAGA
>JAPKYM010000132.1 GCA_026394315.1 Candidatus Bathyarchaeota archaeon
TACCAAAAGATGGCTGAGGCGATATTCAGCCAAGCATTTGTCAAGCTCATCCACGTCTGGACTGTGGTCTAGTATAGGGCACCTATCAGGAACCAAGCTCGAATCGGTGATGTGATTTGGCATTATCAAATGATAGAGAGGTTACCCTGGACCTTCTGAAGAATGTCGTTTCAAGATTCGTGCAGGAACGCAGATGGCAGAAATTCCACGACCTAAAGAACTTGGCTGAATCCATATGTATCGAGGCATCCGACCTTCTGGAGATCTTCCAGTGGTGTACAACAAAAGAATCCAAGATCTTGACAAAGGATTCTGAGAATATCAGATGCCTGTCAAACGAGCTGGCTGATGTCATGATCTATTGTCTGGCTTTTGCAGATGCTCTCCAGATAGATGTGGCAGGGTCAGTCCTCTCCAAGCTTAAGAAAGACGAAAGAAGATATCCCGTTTCCAAGTGTATGGAGAAGGTGCCACGCCGCAAGCACTCAACTGGCAGAAAGACCTAAGATTAGGCTTAACCAAATGGAGGTTTGGGGGAGAGTTTGACCCCAAAGACACTTCCAGAAACATGCCCTGGAATTAACAAATTCATAAGGCCTACGCCAGAGACGATTAATTGTCACAGCTGCGGCAGAAGCTTGGAGATATGGAGTGACGAGACGCAGACCAAATGTGACGACTGCGGAGCACAAGTATCAAGGGAGAGTGGTACATCCTGCCTGGACTACTGCGAATATGCTGCCAAGTGCAAGGACATAATCAGCAAGAAAATCATCAAGTAGGGGCCTGAAAGGGGCTTCTAATGCATGCCTTCCCTTTATGGATCACCAGAGTTGAGTTGCTGTAACCCAGACATCCCGGTAACGCGCAAGCTCTTACGATCGCCTTCTGAGTCTTGATCGTCTATCCTTCTGTTTTGCGCGAGAGGCCGGTCTTTTGATCTTCTTGGTCGGCTTCTTTTTGACCTTTTGTAGACCCATTAAATAGATCTTTCCATCGATCATCCATTCCCTCAAGAGTTCGGCCGGTGGTCTCTTCTGCCCTTTTCTGAGAAAAGCGAGCTTTTCAGCTCTGACTTCTTCACAGATGTAGTTTCTCTTCTTCTTCAGTGACTCAAGCTGGGTCTTGCTAGGAGCTTGTATGCATGCAGAGACGTAAGCATCGACTGGCAGGTTCAGCTGCCTTCGCATCTCCTGCATCCGTCTTACCACATCTCTTACCAAGCCCTCTGCGAGGAGTTTCTCAGGCATCTTGATGTCAACGTAGACTCTGCCTTTGCTGAATGCGCCCGGTGTGAAATTCTCAGCCATCTCCTCTCTGAAGTTCACCATGTCTGAGTTGAGAGTGTAGGTCTTTCCAGATAGATCTAAGAGGTAGGAGCCTTTCTCCTTGATTTCTCCGTATACTTCTCCGCCGTCGAGAGTTTTTATGGCGTCAGCAACGCGATTTGTCTCTTGTTTGAAGGCCGGCCCTAGGGCTTTGAAGTTCGGATATGCCTTTAGCTTCTTTAGTTTCTCCTCTTCCTCAACATTAACGAATTCTATCTTTCGAGTGTTCGCTTGGGAGTAGATGATCTGCTCAAAAACGTTGACTGCTCTCTGCACAGTAGGCTCATCCGTGACGACTATTATCCTCGAGACCGGTTGCCTCAGCTTTATCTTGGCAGCCTGCCTCGCACTCAAGGTTGCACCGATCAGCTCCTTGGTTAGCTCCATATTCTCCTCAAGTGAGGGGTCTATCCAATCGATCTTTGGGGCAGGGTAACGGCACATATGTACGCTCTCAAGAGGCGCAGTCTCCGCAGGTTTGATCATCTTCTGGTAGAGTTCCTCCGCGAAGAACGGTATGAATGGCGCGCTCAATAGAAGCCAAGTCTTCAGTGCGTGGTAAAGGGTTGAGTACGAAGCGATCTTGTCAGGGCTTTCCTTCTCTTGCCAGTATCTTCTTCTGACCAGTTTGATGTACCATCTGCTGAGGTCTTCAACAGCGAACTGTACGAGTGCCCTTGCAGCTGAGTGTATGTTGAGGCTATCCATCTCCTTATGCACAAGAAGTTTCAAGCTCTCCGTCTTGGAGACGAGCCATCTGTCTTCAGGTCTGAGACTGCCTTCTCCGACCGGCGATTTTTCAGGGTTGAATGTATCAAGGTTCATGTAGATGCTGGCGAATGCGTAGACATTCCATATCACCTTTAGATCTCGTAGTGTCTCCCCGACCGTTGCAGTTGAAAAGTTGAAGTCCTCCCATACGGTCCGTTGAAGTTCATAGAGCCTGAGGGCGTCTCTGCCGTATTTCTCCACCACGTCATGAGGTGAGATGAAGTTGCCTTGTGACTTGCTCATCTTCTGCCCGTCTACATTGAATGTGTGGCCATGCATCAGGACACTCCTGTAGGGTGACTTCCCAAATGCGGCCACGCCTGCACCTAGCTGAGAGTAGAACCATCCTCGAGTCTGATCATGAGCTTCAATTATGAGGTCCGCAGGCCACCATCTACAGAACTCCTCCTGACTCCTTGGGTATTGTAGAGAAGCCCATGAGGCGACACCCGAATCCATCCAGACATCTACGATGTCAGGGACTCGACTCATCGATCCTCCACATTCGCAACCGAATTTTACTGGATCAACATCTTGTCTGTGAAGTTCTATAGCGGCCACGAGGTGAGGGGCTCTCTCCCTGAGTTCTTTCTCTGAGCCTACAACAACTCTTCTGCCACATTCTTGACAAATCCATATAGGCAGGGGTGTTCCCCAGTATCGCTGGCGTGAGATAACCCAGTCTCTGGCACCGAGCAGCCAGTCTTTGAATCTTCTCTTTCCAGCCCACTCGGGAGCCCAAGTGATCTTCTCATTCTCATCGAGCATTCTCTCTTTTAAGTCTGTGATCTTGATGAACCATTGCTCAGTCGCCCTGAGGATTAGGGGGGTCTTACATCTCCAGCAGTGAGGGTAGGGGTGTTCCACTGTCGATGTCTTGTAGAGCAACGACTTGTTCTTTAGATCTTCAACTATCTCTGGGTTAGCCTCAAAGACGTACTTGCCTGAATACTTACCGGCTTCCTCGGTGAATCTTCCAGCTTGGTCGACTGGACTTACGACTGGGAGTCTATTCTCCTGACCAACCTCAAAGTCCTCTTCACCGTGGCCAGGTGCACAGTGAACACATCCAGTCCCCTCCTCCATTGAAACGTGT
>JAPKYM010000316.1 GCA_026394315.1 Candidatus Bathyarchaeota archaeon
GTCGGCCCATAATTGACTGGGTATTTCTCTCCTGGAACCCACTGAGTTATAGAGATCTCATTTTCGCCATACTTGGGGCCCAGTCCGTCGTAGAATTGCTGGTACACTGCTCCTGTACCACAGTACAATAGTTTCAGGTCCAGCCCGATCTCACGAACACCCTTCGCAACGAGTAGTGCCTGTGAACTGGCTTCGAACAGGAGTATTGATGGATTGGCGTCTTTGACCTTTGTAAGTACCGGAGTATAATCTGTTGAACTAAAAGACACCTTATCATAGTAGACTATGTTCAGCTCAGGCATCTGCTTTGCCCACTGGTAGCCCCATGTTCCACATATATTTCCAAACACGTCATCGGTGTGGACTATCGCTATGTTCTTTGCATCTGGATCTTGGGGGATAACCTTGTTGATGATCATCTCGTATAGAATCTTCAGATAGTTGCTTCCGTTAGTGCAGGCCATAATAACGTATCTCCAGTCCTTCCACTGCGCTGGGTCAAAGCTAGATGTCCCATATACCTCCAGTTTCTTGTATTTCTCCACTGCAGCTACCGTAGCTTGGCCAAGAGGTGCCCACACCGGGCCCATCAAGAAGTCGACTTTATCCTCGGTGATCAGTTTCTCGTAGAATCTGCTTACGTTTTCGGGTTTCGACTCGTCATTGTAGATAATCAATTCGACATTGTACGTGTTTCCGTCTCCAGCCTTTATTCCGCCCTGGTCGTTGACCCATCTCTTCGCCCAGACTTCTAGCCCATGAAGTTCATCTTGACCCAGTAATGCCATGGTGCTGGTTAGAGGTTTGGTTCCACCAACCTTTACTGTCAGTTTTTGGCCACCAGAGCTTGTTGTTGTGGGGGGAGGAGTAGTAGGAGGAGTGACAGGCTTGCCGTAGAATTGGTACGCTCCGTATCCGGCAGCAGCTATTGCACCAACTGCAACAATGCCGCCAGCATATTTCAGATAGGCACGCCTGGTAATCTTCTCATTAGTCTTCTTCTCATCACTTTTCTTCTCTTCAGTCAACTGCAAGAACCTCTATTTTTGGAATAGGGGTCAGGAAAGGCGCGCTTATATTCGTTGCGGCTCATAGTAGTGCGCTAGTTATTCTCTGCGAATCTGCTTGGTGTAGTGGGTCAAGCTGTACAGCATCCCAGCGCGCGCTCCTGGGGCTCTTCTTTACGATAGTTTACGGATTGAGCTCTGTTTGGATAGCGGTAATGGGTTTCGTAATAGAGATGTGCGGATCTTTCAAACCCGATTACGAGCTTATGGCGATCCTAGCCCTGATGGGCATACTGGCACCTGTCTATACGAAATACCGATGATAATACTGTGCCTTTTCCTTCGCCTGAGCACACGCTGTTTGAGTCAGGAGTGACACGCCCTTAGCCAAAAAAGCCAAACCATACGTGCGTGCTGAAAAAGTGGCGCGTTAATATTTTCCTTTCCATAGCTTCGTATCTTTGGCCTTAACCACTTTGTTCCTTAAGATCCCTATGCCTTCAATCTCAAACTCTACAGTATCTCCTGGCTTAATCCATTTGTCGTTCTCGGATCCGCATCCTCCTCCCACTGCACCTGAACCAAAGACTTCTCCGGGGTGAAGCGTCTCGTCTTGAGAACAGTATCCAATTATTTCTTCCCAGGTGAATTGCATGGTTCCAGTGTTGCCGTCGGTAACTACTTCGTCATTTATCTTGGCGATCATTCTGAGATTGCGTATTCTATGATGCAGCTCATCAGCGGTGACAAGGCACGGCCCCATAATGTAGCCGTTGTTGAAGTCCTTGCCCTTGGCAGGCCCCATGTTCGACTCCATCTCTGCCTTTTGCCTGTCTCTTGCGCTCAAATCGTTCAAAATGGTGTATCCCGCAATGTATTCTACAGCTTTGCTGCTAGGTATGTCTGTTCCTTTCTTGCCTATGCACATTGCATATTCAAACTCATAATCCAATTTGTTTGTGTAACTGGGCCACAAGATAGGATCATCTGGACCGGCAACGAGGTTGGTATTGCATTTGTGATAGATCGGAACATCGTAGAATATTTCAGGAACAGTCTTTCCGCGTCTCTTTAGCATAGATTCGTAATGTTCCAAAAAACCCATGAAATCTCTCATATGCGTAGGTTTAGGTATCGGCGCAAGCAACTTTACTTCTTGCCGACCATATGTAATTCTTTCGTCGTTAGGTCCTTTTAATCCTCTTTCCGTCTTCAGACTGACTTGCACGAAATCAAGTGCTTCCTCTGAGGCTTCTCTAGCAGAGTTTCCACGCTTCAAGTATTCTATCATGTCCAGTGGGATCGTGAAATCTGCTATTGCATATGCGTCGTCCTCTGCTTTATCGTAAAAAAGATACGACGCGTAAGCCGTTCGTAAGTCCACTATGCGATCAAAGCTTAAAGCCCCAATCCTAGTGAAAATACCAACAGGTGTCTTCACTTCAAAAGTGACTAACTTCAACCTCTATGCGTCTCCAACTTAGATCGCTGCAAAGGACAGTTGCCACGCAGAAAATATTAAGCATTTGCTTTCACTCTTCTGGTGCGCGCTATGGAAAGTTATTTAGAGCTTGTTGTCTACATTCAGATCCATGAAAGGTCGAGATATTGTAGCCCATGCTGTTCAGAAAGATGTGAAATTCATAAGCTTACAGTTTACAGATTTGCTCGGTGTCATAAAAGAAGTTGTCGTGCCGACAAAGCGGTTGGATGACGCAATAACCAATGGGGTCTGGTTTGACGGATCCTCGATTGAAGGATTTGCAAGAATTCAAGAGAGCGATCTATTCTTAAAACCTGACTTATCAACTTACTCACTGGTTCCATGGCTGTCAGATAACGGGAAGACGGCAAGGATAATATGTGATATCTGCAGGTCTGACGGGACCCCCTTTGAAGGAGACCCTAGGTTTGTTCTCAAGAAGGCGATCGCGGAAGCAACTGAGATGGGGTTTCAATACAACGTCGGTCCTGAACCAGAATTCTATTTATTCGAAAAGAATGCCTCAGACGGATCTCCATTGGACTCCAGTGGTTATTTTGACCTCTCATCTCATGTAGGATATAGACTGATAAAAGAGATCATCACGGCACTTGAAAGTCTTGGGATTAATGTTGAGGCCTCACATCACGAGGTAGGCCACGGCCAATACGAGATAGACTTCGAGTATGGACATGCCCTTCAGATTGCCGACAAACTCCTTACATTGAAATATACTGTCAAGAAGATCGCACAGATGCATGACCTATGCGCGACTTTCATTCCGAAACCATTGATGGGGGCTGCAGGCTCTGGCATGCATGTCCATCAAAGCTTGCTAAACATTAAGTCAGGGAAGAACGCGTTCTACGATGAAAAAGATCGATACAACTTATCAAAGATCGCCTACAACTTCATTGCTGGACAAATGAAGTATGTCAAAGCTATGTGTGCGATTCTTTGCCCCACAGTGAATTCCTATAAGCGTCTGGTCTCTGGATTTGAAGCGCCTGTATACATAACCTGGGCCAGCATGAACCGATCAGCCCTGATACGAGTGCCAAAATGGTTCAAAGAGAAACCCGAGTCAGCAAGAGTAGAACTCAGATGCCCAGATCCCACCTGCAACCCATATTTGGCATTTGCTGTCATGCTCAAGACAGGTCTAGATGCTCTCAAGAGTAACCTGATGCCTCCTGAACCCGTTGAAGAGAACGTGTACCAATTCGACGATGAACACTTAGTCAAGAAAAGAATTGAGACCCTGCCATCATCACTGCAGGAAGCATTGGATCATCTGAAACGGACTGAGATCCTCAAAGAGATCCTGGGCGAGCACTTATTCGAAAAATACATTGCTATAAAGAATAAAGAGTGGAACGAGTTCAAGACACAAGTCACATCCTGGGAAGTAAAGAATTACCTGGACGTTTACTGAATGTACTTCCATACTGGACCAGATTCTCCAACGCGCGTTACTAGATTTAATCGCAAGGGCGCGCTCCCATACAGATGATCACTTGTGGTGCTTTAGAGAAAGCCCGTTGTTGAAAAAGTGCTTTATACTAACCTGTCAAATCTCCACGGTACTGAGTTTCATCGATCCAAGGAGGCGACTTGTTGAAGGAAGGTACGTTGACTAGTTTGGTTTGGGGGCTCTTCATTATTCTCATCGGCAGCCTCTGGATTGTGGCGGAGTTAACACGACTTGATATGGGTTCATATTTTGCCCTTGGAGTCGGACTGATCTTGATCGGCCTTAATCTAGCCCGCCGCAGTATTGGAACCAAGATTAGTAAGTTCAGCCTGGGACTTGGAATCGTCGCCTTGCTTGTGGGTCTTAGCGCAGTAGGAGGACTTAAGCTACCATTGGTTCCAACAATAGTAGTAGTCATTGGCATCTTCATAGTCGCAGAAGCAACTGCAAAGAAAGAATCAGGCTAAGCCGCTCTTAGAAGCGAGAATCCCATTGAAGATAGGATACCCTTGCATTAAGCAGAGCATTGGACGTACATCAAATTCCACTTTCAGGTTATCGTCCCACTCGGAGAGACGACTCATCGTAACAGTCGCAAGAAATCTTGAATGCCTCAGAAGGATATTGCAGTGTAACGTGGCCAACAATCTACTATTCTTTCGAATAAGCTCAGATCTTGTGCCATTTGCGTCCCACCCCATCTGCAAATTCAACTGGACGAAGCATTTCTCAGGAGCGCGCGCGCTTTAATACACGTGCTGATCATGCTCACTAAGAGTGCAATTCTATGAACAAAGTGATGGTCATAGGTCTAGGTGATGTTGGAGGCCATCAACTGGAGATTCTTGCTCGGACTAGAAATATCGATCGCATCTATGCTGCGGACATTAATGAAAAAGCGGCGTTACGCCGGGTGTACTCAGCAAGATCAGGCGCTGCTCATCTGGGGGTTTACCCTAACATCGAATTTGTGAAGATCGATTTAGACGATGTTTATGGAACCGCAAATGCTCTGAAAAAGTTCAGGCCAGATATCATAATGCATAACGCCACTATGATGTCAAATGTCGAATGGGCCCACTTGCCCAATGGAGTGCCCGAGAAGTTAGCTTCGGCAGGCATTGGAAACATAACCCCCTGTCATTTGACGTTGACGTACAAGTTGATGGAGGCAGTCCGAAAAGCTATGGTCGACGCTCATGTGGTGATGTCTCCTTACCCAGATGTAGTAAATTGTGTATTAGAGAAAGTTGGCTTAGCCCGAAATCTGATAGGCCTAGGGAATCTTGATTACATAACTCCCGGACTACAAGAAGCAGCGGCACACAAGCTCGGAGCAAAAATTACCGATATATCGGTGTATTTGGTGGCGCCTTATGCTGTGCTGAATCGACTATTCAGATTCGGTACCGCAGGAGGACTCCCTTATCACTTGAGGATACACATGAAAGAAAAAGATGTGACAGATAGACTAAACCCAAAGGATCTTTTTGCAGAAGTTGGCAAATATCTATCTCTGTTCACAATTTATGATCTCGGCTATGTTGCAGCTTCTTCCGGCGTAAAGAACGCGCTGGCTATCCTGAATGATACTCGACAATTGACACACGCTCCAGGCCCACTGGGTCTGCCTGGAGGTTACCCGATACGTTTGGGCGCGAGAGGAGCTGAAGTAGCGCTGCCAGAAGGAATCTCTCTTCGAGAAGCGGTACAAACGAATGAGCAAGCATTGATAGGTGACGGCATAGAGAAAATCAGGGATGATGGGACCATAGTCTTCACGGAACAATGCTACACTACATGGAAAGAAATATTCAACTACGACTGCAAAGAGCTCAAGATCGAAGACTGTGAGAAAAAAGCAAAGGAACTCTTATCTTTGCATAGCCAACTTGGCGCGCGCTAAACTAGTTCAGTGAACAAACACAAGCGCGCTAACAATTAAGGAACATTGCGGGGCCGTCTGAAAGTGGCCAAGTGCTTATATGTGTGTTCGCACGCTAACACGCATGAAATGCTTGGTGATATCTTGTCTAAGGAACCTAACACTGTATTCATAGGACGAAACCCACCCATGAACTATGTGTTGGCCGTGATAACCTGCTTCAGTAGAGAAGAGACAAACGAAGTAAACCTCAAAGCCAGAGGTATGGCCATATCAACCGCAGTTGACGTCGCGGAAATAACCAGACGTAGGTTCATGAAAAACCTCAAGGTTGAACGCGTAAATCTTGGGACAGAAGAGATGCCCAGGGAAGAAGGTGGCACGAGGTCGGTCTCAACCATCGAGATAACTCTCTCAAAATCCCAGTGAGACAAAAGCCTCAGCGCGCGCGCTCAAGAATCTGAGCACGCGCTGCTCGAGGATATGGTAGCAGGATATGCCTAAGCCTTCTTCTCGACCCTTTTCAGCGCGTGCTATTGCATTGCGTGTGCCTGTCAGCCATCTTGACATAGCCTTCTCCAACAACCTTCTTCAGTCGTTTCTCCTTCATCACTGATTTCTCTGGAGCCATTTTTCTAGCCGCTTGTTGTTGCACACCAGCGCTCGGGACTTGAAACCACGTGCGCCATGTGGAAAAGCTCTTTTCCTCCGGACCGGACTCAAGAAGGGGTATCTGAATTTGACTAAATCCGAATGGCAGAAGAAACGGAAGAGAATGGCAAGCAGAATGGGCCAAAAGAGTGGCAGAGCGAGATAGCGCGCTCTCGAGATTACCGAAAGACAGACAAGCGGTAAATCGTAGAATAAGTACAGTCATGGCGTTCGTCTCCATCGTGCGTACTTCTTCGGAAGAGCTGGAGATTTGAAGTGGAATTTAGATCTTGACAATCCAAGCCTTGTCGTATCAATATCCGGTGACGGTGGAACACTAGCAATCGGAACTTCTCCGCAACAAACAAGCTGCCTACTTGGCACAGGTTACTCGAGTGGACAAGGCCCGTTGGAGGCATTGTGATGCCTACAAACAAGCTCATCCTAGCACCCTACCTAGCACTTGCAGGATTAGTCATAGCAGTATCAGCCGTCGCAGTGGCGCGCGCTATAATGAGAATTGAAAAAGAAGAAGGATAAAGGGGCACGTAATACTACCCGAGTTGATAGTGGACTATTGCGGGCCAGTCACCTGTCGCTCCGCTTATTCGGTAGATGCCCCTCCCTTCCAGGAAAGCTCTGCCAGACCCAGACGCCAAAAATTCTATGAGCGCTCCTTCAATCCGGACTTCAAGTTGAGACCCAGAGGCTTCAATCCTACCTCGCCAGCCCATGTATAGTGTACCTCCTCGATACTCAGTCTTGATGCCATCGCCATGCACACTGATGATTTCTGCGCCTCTAATCCACACGAGTCCCACTCCCTTGGCAACTATCTTTACTGAAGCATCACCTTTAAGAACATCAATTCCGGCTCCAGCCGCGAATAATGTACCTTTGCCCTCAATCTTTCTATGCCCGGATTCTGCAAAGACAGGTTGCGCAAACACTGGTAGAGCTATGAGGAATATCAGCACTGCACCTAATAGCAGACTTCTTCCACGAATCGGGTTCATGATTCTCACCTCAGCCTGTTAAATTGAAGTACAATCTAGAGCATTACGAATCTTTGTTGAGGAACTTTGTTCTGTTTATGCCAACCTTGTCTGGATTGCTGTTAGCGCGTGGTATGTGTTGCTGCAAGTCCTTGCAGCTCAATAATCAAGCCAGATGGAGTCCAAGCGCGTTATCGTTGGCAGAGTGTTCTAAAACGTGTACAGGGTGTTCTCAAATGTAGAATAATTAGCAACCATCGACTTGCTGTGAGAATGGTGGTTGTGAATGGACAAGACCGTAACGAATATGATGCTTGCAGTTTTCCTGGCAGTGACTATTGTCACGTTGCCAAATATCGTGGCATCTGTGATCAAGCCCTCATTCTTGGAGCCTACAAATCAGATTAAGACTTTCTACTCGCAGGAAGAGCTGACGGGCTTTGTTCTTGCGGGTCTCAGAAGAGCTGAAGTGAACCGTCTGATCGAGCCGTTCGGTCCTCAGATATTCAAAGGAGAGATCACCGCACCTACTGCTGCTTCATCACGGGATCTTACAGACTATTCAACGACGAATGTTCAGGTGGCAGGTGTTGATGAGGCTGACATTGTCAAAAGCGACGGTAAGTTTGTCTATCTTGCCTCAAGAAACAGGTTCGTTATAGTCGAGGCTTACCCAGCGGAAGAAATGAAGGTTCTTTCTTCAACAACGATCAAAGGAAGTATTCTAGGTCTTTACATCAACAGGGATAGGCTTGTGGTCTTCGAAGGGGCCGATTATTCCCCTGGTCCAATGTCAGAGTCTCCGAGACCAAAGCCTATGCCTCCGATGTGGGTTCACGGAGTCTATCTTGAGATCTATGACGTCTCGGACAGGGAGCGCCCCAGACTAATCAAAGAAGTCCGTCTGAACGGTGACTATGTGAACTCAAGAATGATCGGGGACTATGTTTACGCTATCGTGAGCCAACCAGCCCTCTACTGGGCCGAGGAAAAACCGAAAGTCACTCTACCAACAATAGGTGTTGACGGAGAGGCCAGAGAACTACCTGCAACCGAGATTCACTACTCGGAAAGCTCAGACATCCCAGCCAGCTACACGCTAATAGTAGCAATGAATACTCAGGCAGTGGGCGAGGGGCCCAAATACGAGGTTGTCTTAACAGGCTACGCCACCACACTGTATGTTTCAGCAAGAGACATCTATCTCACCATGCCCAAAGGAAACTGGTGGAGCAACGAAGGTTCAACAATAATCCATAGAATTGGCATTGACGGCCAACGCATCCTCTCTGAAGCGAACGGCGAGGTCCCCGGCAGGGTTCTAAATCAATTCTCCATGGACGAGCATGAAGGCTACCTCAGAGTAGCCACAACCACAGGCCAAGTCACCAGAGACCGAACCAAAAGCGGCAACCACGTGTATGTTATGGACGCGAGACTCAACATTGTTGGCAAGCTCGAAGACCTGGCTCCTGGCGAGCAGATACGCTCAGCACGATTCATGGGTGACAGATGTTACCTTGTAACATTCAAGAAGATTGATCCATTCTTCACGATAGATGTGAACAATCCTAGAGAACCCAAACTCTTAGGCAAGCTCAAGATTCCAGGATACTCGGATTACCTTCACCCCTACGATGAAAACTACATCATTGGCATAGGCAAAGACACGATTGAAGCAAAGCAGGGAGATTTTGCATGGTATCAAGGTTTGAAAGTTTCACTCTTTGATGTCACCGAAGTTGAGAATCCTAAGGAGGTCGGTAAACTCATAATAGGTGATAGGGGAACAGAATCACCAATCCTGCGAGACCACCGCGCTTTCCTTTTCACAAGACGCCTAAACCTCCTGGTCATCCCAGTTCTCGAGGCAAAGATCTTCCCCGAGAAGTACCCAACAGACATATCACCAAACATGTACGGAGACTATGTGTTCCAGGGAGCCTTTGTCCTGCATCTCGCTCCCCAAGAGGGGATTACGGTCAAAGGTAGGATAACCCATGTTGAAGATCCACAAGCCTTCCTCAAAAGCGGCAGCTACTTCGGCTCAAACCACGAGATAAAGAGAAGCTTCTACATCGGTAATGTCTTGTATACCGTCTCAGATGAAATAATCAAGGCAAATAATCTACCAGATCTCAGTGAGATCTCCCAGCTAAGACTAGTAGCTTCCTAGCACTGGAAGATCGCCCGGGCTTATCACGATAATGGACCCTAAGTGCGTTCGGAGCCTAATGGCCAGATATGTCAGTCAGTGTTACTCCATGCCGCTGATCGGTGGTCTCTTGTCCGTCGTTTGCAAGTCCCGCAACGAAGCCCCAGATGCCTGCGATTATCCCGTAAACGAATAGTAGGATTATCCTCACGAACAACTCGAGTCTCGAGGCAGGTTCCTGAAATCCGATAGTAAGTTTGAGAGGATGCTCTGTTGTGGCGCTGATTTTATCATATGTTTCTTGAGGCTGTGTTGGCCGCGGCCGTACAACTTTCGTCAGTAGACTCGACCCGCACTTAACACAGAAATTATGCCCCTCTTCATTATTGGTTCCACATTTGCTGCAAGAAGGCAAACCGATCAACCGTTCAAACTTATCCTCTCATGACCTCTTAAGACTTTCAGCGCGCGCGAGCATCACCAGTCTTCAGTCCAGCGTCGGGTAAACCTCCGTTCTCAGCGACTCTGACAGTAACGACGACGCCTTCAGCGCCCACAGGAAGCTACCAGGTGACCATAGATGGCTCTGGAGGGGGAAAGACCCACTCTGCAACGGTCTCACTAATCATGAATGAGAAGGCTAAGGAGACGCCTCCGCAAGGTGAAGCCCCCAAGTTCGATTTGTCGACCCTAGTCAACAATCCACCATACATGCTTATCGCAGTAATCGCACTCCTGATCGTTATTCTAATCGTGACTCTTGCAAGGAGGAGAAAGAAGCCAGCCTCTCAACAGCCACAAGCACCAACCAAGTACTGCCCGAATTGTGGAGAACCATTGACGCCTGGAAACCCCTTATGCAGCTCATGTGGTCAACGTGCCTAGCCCCAGAGCGCACCCTCTCCGCCTCGCACAACCTATGCTCCCGCGAATCTGCCTTGAGCACTCTCGTACAGACAATGAGTTCTAACGCAATTTCCTTAGCGCTAATACTGCCCCTGCTACTATTGAAACAAGCCCAATAATTAGCAGAAATGGGTAAAACCTCTGATAATGGCGTCCCAGTACTGCTAAGAAGAAGGGTATTATGAACATCAAGGTCATACTGATGCAGTAGAATAGAAAGCGATTCAATCGTCCTCCGAAGAGCATTTCTGGCAACCCTGCCCCTTCCCTTATAGCCTGC
>JAPKYM010000246.1 GCA_026394315.1 Candidatus Bathyarchaeota archaeon
GTACTAGTCCGACTGCAAAGAGAGCGTGGAAGTGTGCTGACCCGAAAGTGACTTCTCCCATCTCTATCGCGATGGCCGCAGTCATAGTCTGAACCGAACTTAGTATGTCAAAGGTCAGCAAAGGTGCGTTGCCCGTGGCCATCAGGACTGCCATTGTCTCCCCGATTGCCCGGCCAAGTCCGAGCATAATTGCAACCATTATCCCTGATAGTGCCGATGGAAAGACGACTTTGCTTGTGGTCTCCCATTTGTCCGCCCCCAGTGCATATGCAGCCTCTCGGTACTCTTTTGGGACGGATGTAATGGCATCTTCTGAGATGCTGATTATTGTAGGGGCAACCATTAATGCGAGGACGATTGCCCCGTTCAAAGCATTAAGCCTATAGACTGAGCCAGTCAGTTGATGCGTGATGTCTGCCAGTACAGTGAGGGCGACAAACCCGTAGACGACCGATGGGATACCTGCGAGCAACTCGATAAAGGGTTTTATTAGTTCTTTCAATGTAGAGCTAGCTACCTCTGCAACGTAGACGGCACACATCAGACTTAGTGGTGTGGCTATTGTCATCGCTCCAGCTGTGACCAAAGTGGTCCCTGCCAAGAGGGGAAGAATGCCGTATCTGGGCTCGGCTGCTTGAACTTGCCATATCGTTCCTAAGAAGAATTCTGCTGGTGTGATCTCTCTGAAAGCTGGGATTCCTTCTCTAAATAGGAATGTGAAGATTAAAGCTAGGATTATGACCGATGCGAATGCAGATAAGACGAGCACGAATTCTATGATTCTCTCGCCGATGCTGTAGGTCTTTCTTCTGGTCAGAAGGGATCGTGACATTCTATTATCCAAGATATCCGTAGATCTCTTGGAGCCAAAAAAAGGTAATCGGTGACTGGGCATCTTCCCTACTTCAGCTTGGCTAATTGGTCTTGTCTAGTCTCCGGCGGCAGAGCAACATACTCAACTTCTTCGGCTACTTTCTGTCCGTCGTCGCCTACTATGAACTTCAGATATTCTTTCCCGCCGCCAGTAGGGATTCCATTGGTGTATATGAAAAGATATCTTGAGATGGGGTATTTGCCACTGACGATGTTTTCAGGTGTGGGTTCGTAGAAGGGTTGGTCAGCTTTGTCTTGAATGGGAAGGACTTTGACTTCACCTTTGCGTGCAGTTGCGTAAGCAATTCCGACATATCCGATGGCGTTAGGATCTCTTGCTACGGCGTCACCAATGTCGGAGTTGCCGTTTAGGGCTTGCATGTCCGTTCTGCAGTTCTGATTCTTTAGGACGTGTTCCTGCCAGTAGATGTAGGTGCCTGAGTTTGACTGTCTGCCATAGGTTATGATGGGTGCATCTTTGCCTCCAACGTTCTCCCAGTTCTTGTAGCTTCCATTATAGGTGCTTTTGAGTTGTGTGAGTGTCAGGGTCTTGATTGGGTTGCTCGGATGGACGATGACTGCGATTCCATCAACAGCCACTTTCCATTCTACCGGGTCAACTCCGTTAGCCTTCGCATCAGAGATCTCCTTGTCTTTCATCGATCTAGAGGCATCTGCCATGTCTACCTGCTTGTTAATCAGTGCTGCAATGCCTGTGCCGCTTCCACCTCCGCTCACAGCTATCTGTGCTTCGGGGTGTTTGCTCATGTAGGCCTCGGCCCAGTTCTGAGCCAGGACCAGTAATGTGTCTGAACCCTTCTGGTTTATGCTGTATTTCTGTACCGGAGTTGTAGAGGTTGGTGACGGTGTTGTCTGAGCAGGGGGTGCAGTGACCGTGGGCAGAGTTACCGTGGGTGATATTTGAGGGATCGTTTTCGTTGCCTGAGGGTTGAGTAGGGTGGTTGCTGATCCGGCTATGGCTGCCGCCAATACTATCGCGATTATGATGATGGCTGGGTTTTTACTGTTCTGAGTTGGATTCTTGCTCATTCTTGTCTTACCTTATGGGCAGTGCAGTCAATTCGATAAAATATAGTAATCGTAAGTGATGTATGTGATGTGTAAGGTGTCTATATAGATGACATTGATATATTTGAGATGCATGTGTATGTTGGAAATCAGGTCTATCTTGCAGACTAGCGCGCTAAAATCTAGAGTTGGCTGCCATGGGCAATGATGAGAATCCCGGCGAAGTAAGGCGAATTCAAATCACGGGCAGAGGGTCCTACATAGTCTCACTACCAAAGAGATGGGTTAAGGAGAGACACCTTGATCGGGGCGAACAGGTGGTTATGGCAACGGAAGAGGACGGGTCCTTACTCATAAGCCCCAGAGCTACGAATAAGGGAACAGAGGCTCTGGATACAACTATCATAGTCTCGAACAACCTGGATCTGGAATCTCTTAGTCGAAGAATAGTGTCGCTATATCTAAATGGTTTCAACTTTATTCGAATCAAGACGACCGAAGCGAGACTTGGCTCAGCTCAATCCACCTTCATAAGGGATTTTGCCCGAAGGAATCTGGTTGGAACCGAAGTCGTTACCGAGTCACCGAATGAGATAGAATTGCAGGTTCTCATAAGCTATCCAGAATTGTCTGTAGAGAACGCTCTGCGAAGAATGGTCACTATCACCCTGTCGATGTTGAGAGACGCCATTTCCGCCCTTGCTAAGAAAGACGAGACTGTTGCAGCCGAAGTAGTGAATATGGATGACGAGGTAGACAGGTTCGGGTTCTACCTGGTACGACAATTGAAGACCGCGGCCCAAGGTAGAGTTGCTGTTCGACAGATTGGATTGGGCTCAGGGAGAGACATCATTGGATACAGGCTCGTCGCCAAGAGCGTTGAAAGAGCAGCAGACCACGCCGCCAAAATAGCCCAAAATGTCAGACTGATGAAACAGACTATATCACCCAAACTATCAGAGAGACTTGTCAAAATGGGGGAGCAGGCCACAAAGATCTTTGAAGACGCAATGATCTCTCTCTACAAGCGCAGCTACGCTACGGCAGAAGACATTCTCAAGAGGATGAATCAATTCGAGAATCTCGAACGCGAGATCATATTGGAGACAAACAGGCAGAAAATTGATCCAGTCCAGATGTCTTCTCTCCGATTAGTAATAGAGAGTTTAGGGCGAGTGGGCGAATATGGAAGCGATATTGCAGAAGTAGTTTTGAACCTGACAGTTGCCGACTCCACTTGACAAGTAGGCAGTATCACACGTCGATCTTGAACCAGTCGCGCGCAGACTGCCACAAGCCGACGATCCGTTGACGCGCGAGTAAATATTTCAGAAGCATCTGTAGAGCAATGAAGACTCGGCAGTCAGAACATTCTGGCGGGCGGTCAGATCGGCTCTGCCTCGCGTTCCAGTTCGTCTGGGATCTCAGGGAATACGTCCTTGGATCTTGCCTCGACGACGACTTGCGCTTCAGCAAGTATTCTCTTGGCCTCATCAGTCATCATTGATGCTTGATCAGTGGTTGACTCAACTTTCCCCGCTACTACTATGATGTCTTCCAGCTCAGAGGCTACCTCGCCGATTCTGGCAGAGGCTGATGGCATGAAACCTGAGAGCCTATGTCTAACGTCCCGAATGAGAGTTATCGGAACCGTAATCGAGGCAGCTATGTCCGCAAATAATCCAATGGTCTCAAGTCTGAGTATTACCTGTTCAATTGTCAGTTTGCAGTGATAGATAATCTTGAAGATCTTTCCTATCTCATGACCTTCAGTAGCGTAGATTGAAACTCTAGCCTCATCTTTCGCAGCTTGGGCACTGTTACATTTGTCCTTTAGTTCGTTGTCACGTCGCTTGAGCTTCAGTATCACTACTTCTAACTTGTCCTTTTCGACCGTAAGGCGGTATATACAAAATATTATCCTCTCTCGTAAAGGACGGCTGCCCAGCATTCTACCTTTCAAGCGTGCCAGGAATGGTTTCCGCTCTTTTTGATCCCACTCCTGTAGTATGTCTTTGAGCAAGTAGGCTCACCCAGAGGAGAGCGGCCCAAACTATAAGCCTGGTTGGAAAAGAAATTGTTGTGAAAACTCCAGATACCTATTCTGGTTGAGCGCGAGTTATCCTAACTATGAGAAGAGCCCGTACTTTCTGAAGTCAAAAGAGCGGCCACTACACATGCCGAAATCATGCCAAGAATAAGCGCGTGCTTGCGGGACTCAATGGGTTCTGTTTCCTAATAGTGTACGTTTTAGTACTTCAAGGATTACCAGTGGGAATAATGAGAGGACTGCGGCAAGTGCTATATCATTCAGGGTTGGCATGGCTATTCCGAATGACTGGCGCATCTGAGGTATCATCAATACTGCGAGCGTTACGCTAGCTGATGAGATGACAGCTAGAGAGAGGTATCTGTGAGGTCTAGCTTTGAGAATAGAATGCCTAAGTGAGCGACAGCCAAGTGACACTGTTATCTCGAAGAATATGAAGATCAAAAATAGTGTAGTCCGAGCCTCCTTCAGACCAAGTGCCAAGTCACTAACGAAGACCAGCAGAAGAATAGGAGAAAGACTTAGCGGAATTACCGCCAACATTGCCTTGACTTCTTTTGTGAAGATTGTCTCGTTTGGATTTCTTGGAGGCCTTTTCATGATGTCGGGATCTGGAGGGCTCACTCCCAATGCTAGTGCTGGAGCACCGTCCGTGACGAGATTAACCCATAGTATTTGCGCTGGAAGGAGAGGGAGAGGCAGCCCAGCAATTACTCCACCACCGATGACCAATATCTCAGTGAGATTGCACTGAAGCAGGTATGCCAAATATTTCTTGATGTTATCGAAAATGCGTCTTCCCTCTTCCACAGCCCTGACTATCGTTGCGAAGTTATCGTCTGCAAGAACCATGGCAGAGGCTTCCTTGGTTACGTCGGTTCCTGTTATGCCCATGGCGATCCCGATGTCAGCATGTTTGACTGCTGGTGCATCATTGACGCCGTCACCGGTCATAGCTACAATGTCCCCACGTTTCTTCCATGCTTTGACTATCCTTAACTTGTGAATTGGAGATACTCTGGCATAGACCGTTATCTTCTTGACATTACTTTCGAGCTCTTAGACTAGGTCTTTTTCCAGAGTCCTCTCATTGAAATCATGCATAGATTCTGGGGTTTCCTTGTATGCCAGACTCAGTACTCGTAAGGCATCAGATGCCATATCTTCATTTATCTTGAGAATCTCTCGTCTTTTGATCTCAGTGAGCCTTTCATTTGCGACTTCACCTTGGATGTGTGTGCAGTTCGCCAATATTACTTCTGGGGCGCCTTTTGTGAAGACTACTCTCTTCCCTTTCTGAAGTCCTGGGTGAACAGTACTCATTCGTTTTCTCTCAGAACTGAAAGGGAGCTCGCCCAGCCTTGGATATCTGTTTCTTATCTCATCTTGGCGAAATCCGGCTTTCTCAGCAGCTACTATGAGTGCTCCCTCTGTGGGATCGCCGTTGATGTGCCAGCTGTTCTCCTTGTGTTCAAGTGTGGAATCGTTACATAGGATTGAGGCCTTCATAAGTAATGGAAAAGCATCTTGGTCAGTCTCCAGGAGCTTGCCGTCAAGATGGAACTCGCCTTTCGGATCATATCCGACACCTGTGACATCGATTAGCCTACCTTCCGTGAATATCCTCCTAACGGTCATCTCTCCTTTTGTCAGAGTTCCAGTTTTGTCTGAGCAAATTACCGTTGTGCAGCCAAGTGTCTCAACTGCCGACATCTTCCTGACTAGAGCATTGCGCTTAGCCATCTCATGCATGCCGACGGCGAGGGTTCCTGTTACAATAGCAGGAAGAGACTCGGGAACGGCCGCAACCGCGAGGGCAATCCCGAACAGAACCATTTCCAAAATGAATGCAAAAGTCACGGAACCGTGCAGAATCTGTTCTCTGAGAATGCCGAAACCTGCCACGAATAGACAGACTCCCAATGAGAGAATTCCAAGCCACTTGCCAACCTCCTCCGTCCTCCTTTCAAGCGGTGATTTATCACGAACAGTCGTTGCAGTCTCTTCAGCTATCTTTCCGAATTCGGTTGCCATGCCAGTGGCAGTTACTATCCCCTTTCCTCTCCCGTATGTGACAGTGGTTCCAGAGAACACGGTGTTCTTTCTGTCACCCACACTGTTACGCGCTGGTATTAGATCCAGTTCCTTTGTGACAGGGACTGATTCGCCTGTCAGAGATGCCTCGTCAACCTGCAGATTTGCCGTCTCAAAGAGTCTGGCATCTGCAGGTATCTTGTCGCCTGCTTCGAGCAGGATTATGTCTCCTGGAACGAGTGCAGTTGAGGGTATCTCATTCCTCTTTCCATCTCGCAAAACGGTTATTGTTGGGGACATCATCTTCTTCAAGGCTTCAAGAACTCGCTCCGCGCGATATTCTTGTACAAAGCCAAGAGCGGCAGAAGTTACTACGATGGCTAGGATGACTATGGCGTCAACTATCTCTCCGATGACTGCAGAGAAGATCGTGGCGAAAATCAAAATCACTATCAGGAGGTTCTTGAATTGTTCCAGTAGTAGTCTAATTGGGGATTCTCTCTCTTCGGCTACAAGTTCGTTAGATCCGAATTCCTTGAGTCTACGGATAGACTCATCTTCATTTAAGCCTTTGAGGTCGGTCTTGAGTATTCTAGAGACGTCTTCGACACTCATTGAGTGCCAAGCTTCTTGCTCCACCAAGATATTCAAGCTCCCCACCGCTTCACTTTCTCTATACCGGATTTCTCCCAGACCGACATCTTGAACACGAGACCTAGGAGATAGCGCGTTAAGTCACAGATCCGAGTATCCTTCAAGAACTCCTCAAGCTATTGAGGCTATTAGTGTCTCATCGGTTCTTCATGACGATGTCGGCGATCGCGTAGGTTACATCCTCGCATCGATCCAATGCGGACTCCAACCACTCGTAGATCTCTTTGTTCTTGATGATCTCCACCACTGCTTCTTTCCCTTTCCTAAAGAGTTCCATGAGCGCACCATGAAGGAGTTCGTCTCCTTGATTTTCCAGAATATCCACAGCTTCGCATGCCTTGTCCACCTCACTTTGATCTCCCCTCTTGATGTTTGGCATGAGAATATTGATCTCCCTTGTCGCTTGGAGAATAAGTTCAACAAAGTTCTTCATGTATTCAGTTGGCTGGTCTATTTCGTAGACGTGAAAGCGTTTGGCAGCGCCATAGATAGCATCTAGGACATCATCGCATTTTGAAGCTAAGCTCATGAGATCCTCGCGGTCCAGAGGCGTTACAAAGGTCTTATTCAGCCTTACATAGAGTTCATGGGTAACAGCGTCTCCCTCGTGTTCAATCGCCTTGATGTCCGAAACCTTTGATCGTACTTCACTATAGTTCATTACTATGTCGAATAGGGTCTCAGCCCCTTTGACGAGGATTCGCGACTGCTCAGCCAAGAGGTTGAAGAAGATCTTGTCCCGCGGAATGATGAACTCTCTAAGCTGCATATTATCTCAAGAACCATCATGCTGAAAATGGGTAATAACACTTCCTGAACAGTCGAGCAAGCGCACGCGAACACTCTGTAGAACCTGAGAATCTCATGATTCAACTGGAAAGGATCAGTGTAA
>JAPKYM010000152.1 GCA_026394315.1 Candidatus Bathyarchaeota archaeon
AGAATAAACTCGTATCCAACATAATTAACGGCAGTATTGTTAGCTAGGAATCTTGGTCTGCATTGCAGCTCTGTACATCTCCACGACGTTCTCGATAGGAATATGCTTGTCGACCGTGTGCGTCGGAGCGATTATGAGCCCTCCACCACGCCCCACTGTCATGATTCTAGTCTCAACTTCCTTTCTGACTTCCTCTATCGTTCCAAACGGAAGGGTCTTCTGTACAGATATCGTTCCATGGATAGTAATCCTGTCGCCGTACAGTTCCTTTATCACCGCTGGGTCCATGCAGTCTGGCTGAACAGGATTCAGCACATCTATGCCTGCACTTATAAGGTCTGGAATTATTGGTTCAACCTTTCCGTCAGTGTGGAAGAAGATGTATGCGCCCTTTTTTTTCAGCTCGGAGAACCACAGGCGGTAACGTGGGATGAAGTACTTCCTGATTATTTTATGAAGGTCCTGTAGCCTCTGAGTGCCCACGCCTCCTCAAAAAGCCCGAGCGTGGCATTGCCCGCCACCAAGAATTCACCACTGTATTGCTTGGCGAGTTCTCTTGCCCTTTCAAATCTTCCGGGGGCGTCAATATCAGGAAAGGCATAGTCATCCAGTTCGACGTGTTCCAGAGGATGATATGTGAAATGCCAGTATTCATCAGTCGATCCCGCCTCCCTTTTGATTCCCCACTCATCGAACATCGTTGCGTAGAAGCTTTCGAAGTCCTTTGAGAGTCTCTGGGCTGGAAGAATGTATTCTGGCTTGAAGCTTTCGGGCGGATCCATCCTGATATCGCGTATGTCTATTCCTAAGGCCCTAAGAACCTCCTCGCTTCGATCTGTCTTGAAGTATTCCCTAAGACGGATCATAGTCTCGGGCCTGAACCAGCCGTCAAGCGGGACTCTGTCTATCGGGGAGCGTTCAATTGAATTGATTACCCTGTCTCGGGGTTTCATCATGATGTTGCCCACTCTTTGATTATCTTCACTCCTTCAATGGCGTCGTTGACTGCGGCATCAATTCCAAGATTTGCAGCGTATTCAGGCCTCATAGCGGCGCCTCCAGCGATTATCTTCACCCTATCTCTCATGCCTCCCAGCTTAATCGCCTCTGCTACCTTAGAGACTGTAGGAACGGTCACAGAAAGTAGGGCTGAGACTCCGACGATGTTTGCACCAGTCTCCTTCACCTTCGCAGAGAAGCTCTCCGGTGGGACATCTATGCCAAGATCATGAACTTCAAAACCTGCAGAGACAAGCATTGTTGAGACAATGTCTTTCCCTATATCGTGAAGGTCTCCTTGAATTGTACCTATGACAATCTTTCCTTTGGCTTTGGTTTGGCTCGATTCAAGTAGAGGCTTCAGGATCTTCAACGCCTCCTTCATCGTCTCACCAGCCATTATCAACTCGGAAAAGAAGTACTCACCTCTCTGAAATCTTGCTCCGACCTCCTGCATACCTGCTTCAAGGTCTTGGAGAATCTCCATAGGTGATAATCCAGAGATGAGGGCGGCTCGGACACTGTCCTGCATCCGACCTATCTCAAGATTGACGAGAACATCACGACAGCTGTTCATGGTACCAAAATCCACACTACTAGAAGACTGTTCTTCCGAAGGCGTATACTTGATTTGTCCGGAATACATCTGAAAAAGGGCTTTGAGGCGTATAAAACAATTATGAGTTTCCTTTATTTGGATTCAAGAAGCAGGTAGAATAGCGCGCGATCTGAAATAGGGGGCAATTCAGACGCTACATCAAAGAGGGAAGTCAATCCAAGATGTCTCAGGATGAGTCAAGTGTCATATTGAGGAGGATCCTTTCAGAATACAAGACCGTGGCAGTAGTGGGAGTCTCAAAGGATCCAAGCAAGGATAGTCACATTGTCGCCCGCTATTTAGAGTCCTCAGGATACGATGTTGTTCCAGTAAACCCATTCTGTGAAGAACTTCTCGGTAGGAAGTGCTATCGAAGTTTATTGGAGATTGAGGAGGAGATCGCAAAGAAACTGAATATAGTTGATATATTCAGACCATCTCCAGACGTGCCTCCTATAGTAGATCAGGCGATTCAACTTAGAAAGAAATACGGAAAGCCTGAAATTATCTGGATGCAGCTTGGTATCATCAATGACGAAGCGGCCAAGGCTGCAAGAGACGCGGGAATGATCGTTGTTATGAACAAATGTATCAAGATAGAACATGCAAAGATGAGGAGTGCTGAGAAGGTCTCGAATGAAGTGTGATCACGCTGGAATTCTGATGCTCAGGACGGCCCTAACAATCCTACTACTTATTCTGGCATTTTCCCACATAGACGAGTCAGTGGCCAGAGCCAAGACCGAAGCCGTGATTCTCAAACCAATAGAGAATGGCTATGTCGACTCCCTTCAGCCTAAAGTCAATTTTGCAGGTTCGAATCTCGTTGTAGAGTATTTTTACGTCAGGCCGCAGAACAGACAGAGATGGGCCCTGCTGCTATTCGATCTATCAACCATTCCATCTAGCATAATCATTGAATCGGCTCAAGCCCACCTCTACGCTTCAGAGGTACATGGTGATCTGAAAGTTGGAGCTTTCATGGGATCTTACACTACATGGAGTGGAAAAGACCTCTACTGGACTTTCGTCAAAGATACTGTATTAGAGAAGACAGCGAATAACACGCAGCAGATTACTGGTGTTGGATGGTACAACTTTGATGTAAAGAGCCATGTTCAGGATTCCCTAGCGACAGGCAAATTGACGATTGTTCTTAAGCCTGACTATGGCTACGAATTCGAGCACGCTGCCCAGGTGACTTTCTACTCTAATGATCAGCCTCTCAGATTCAATACTCCAAGATTGGAGGTAGTCTACTCAACTGCTCCTACGAAGCCTAGCAAGCAAACAACAGATATGGAATTGAGTGTAGAACCAGACCGAGTACAGTACGGAGCAAGAATCATGGTCTCAGGAGTCCTGAAAGTCGACGGCACTCCCTTGAAGGACCAACCCATATCCATAGAGTACTACTTGGATGGGGCCGGTTGGAACACAATCACTACTGTGGAGACAAACCGCAGTGGCGCTTTCACCTTCAATTGGAAACCTGAGAGAGCTGGAGATATCAAGATCAGGGCAAGCTATGCAGGAGCCGCTTCATACTCTGAAGCAGAGCATATCGTAGAGTTGCAGGTTACACCCGTTCCAACTCCAACCCCTCGGGACGAATCGGGCAATCTTGTCGCGGTCGCAATCGTTGTCATTGTGGCCGCAACGGCTTTGATAGTGATCATGGCAAGGCAGAAACGCAGACGTGCGCGAGCGCGCGCTATTCCTGAAGGGTTTATTGGACATGTTCCTATCGGACATAAGGGCCTTGATCAACTCCTTTGCGGCGGTCTGAGAACAGACTACGTGGTCGCAGTCACGTCACCTTCATGTGACGAAGTTGATCTTCTTACTCATCGATTCCTGAAGACTGTATTAGAAGCGGGCAATTCTATCCTCTACATAACGACAAAAATGGATGAGGGAACTGAGTTTTCACAGAAGTACCCCTCTGGTTTCTATAATGTAGTCTGCAACCCACAAATGGGCGCGGAAAAGCCAGGAGGACTTGACACCTATACCGTAGAGGGTTTGGATAGCCTAACAGAATTAAACCTTACAATTAGCAAAGCATTCGAAGTGATGGAAGCGCGCGCTCTGATGGAAGAAGCTGTGAGACAGAAAGTAGTCTGCATAGATCTGATCTCCGATGTACTTCTTCAGCATAGATCCTCAGAGACTAGGCTTTGGCTCCTTGACTTCATTTCAAAAATGAAATCCAGATCCGTTACGACGCTCGCGATTCTTAACTCCCAAATTCATTCGAAGGAGG
>JAPKYM010000039.1 GCA_026394315.1 Candidatus Bathyarchaeota archaeon
GGATCACCGCCCTCATAGGCATTATCCTGCTGGGATCAACTGTTCTGAATATTATTGCAGGATACCTCTTATGGAGACGTAGAAGGTCCGGCGGGTTCTTAGCAATCATTTTGGCTGCGATCCAACTGGTCACTAGCATAGTAATGCTTTTGCTGCCAGGACTTTGGGTAGGTGGAATCATCGGCGTCGTGACCTCGGTCATTTTGATAGTGTTTGTTGCAGTCGGTTGGAGCAGCTTAGGACGGGCCGCTTACTATCCTTGGTAAGCAACTAGTTTAGTTTAGACCAAGGCGGGCGCATGCTAACTAGCAGGTCATCTATATCAATTCATGGTGATTTGAGACCTATTTCCTCAGCTATCTCATCCAACTTGACTATGACCAGGGGTTTGTCCGGACTCAGTGAAGACCATCCGCCATCTTTATCAAGCCCATGAACGGCCAGGAAGTTCTTCGAAAGCTTCTGCTCCCCATCCTTAGACATTTTCTTGATGACCTCAGATCTCTCCAGAGGGTTCGTGACAATCTTCAGTTTCCCTGTTAGGCTGACGAAACTGTATTCGCTCAGGTCAGAAAGATACTTCTCTATCTCAACACATACCTGCTTGTCACGCTCAAGCACCTTCATCTTTCGGCCGTAGTCTGTGAAATGGAAATAGAGTCGTCTATTCATGTATTATAGCATTTTTCTGCATAAAGGGTTCATGATTCGCTTTCTACCTTAGCAACATATCCGTCCGCGTCAAACTTTCTCTTTAGACCGTTTACATTCATGTATCTGACGTTTCCAAAGACCTTCCTTTCATTCCAAGGCCGATCGTGTCTTCCAAAGCACCATGAGACACCAGCGAAGCCGTTTGGATCTCTTCCATCAAGCTCATACTTGTCATTAAGGTGAAGCGCTATCCTGAATGCTTCTTCAGGTGAATGACTCCATCCACGTGCGCTGTTTCTAACAGGCTTGTTACTCAGAAGACGTGTTCTCTTATCATGGATCATTTAGGTGATCCTTCAAATGAGTTATCAGGGAATGAGTTGAAATCCCAAGAAAGGGCTGGTTCGTTATTCAGCTTTTCTCATTCTTCGTCGGGTTTTGCGATTTTGCTCAATGCTTCAGGGTACGGTTCGAAGAACGTCTGATTAGAAAGATCCTGTTGGTCAAATCGGGCAATCCAGGATCTTAAGATGCTCAAAGCAGCACTCAACGGAATTATGCCCTCTCTATACTTATAGATCAAACTAAGGAAAAACGTCTTCTCGCCCTTCGAGAGGCCTTTAGAAAAGTAACCGAGCGAATGCGTCAGGACATTTATGACAGAAGTATATCTGGCAGTTTGAGATAGCGCTCTTGATAAGTGGAGCTCGTACTGCGTGATCACCGTATTCAAGTCAGCCTTCTCATGATTGGCAACTATCCTTCCGAGGATTGTTAGTTCCTTCAGGTTATACGCCATAAGGAGCAACTTATTCTCTGTGTGAAATCTGATAAGATCCTTTGTCGAGCCAGAGTCTAGAATTTCTCCGAAGGTGCTTGTAGTGTAGAGTTTGGTCAGGAAGTGCTCTCTTATTCTTGTGTTCCTGAGTCTGCCTTCGTCCTCGACGACCAGATTCGGGTAACTCTCGAGTACTGCTCCTCCGAAGAACCCTGAACTTCTAGATACAGGCGGGACTCTGGAGGTGCTCGGATACACCTTCACGTCCTTGATCCCACACGAGGGTGAGCGATTCTTCAATATGAAACCGTCGGCTTCCTTAATGGAGTTCAGAAATGATTTAGCAAAGTCATGCATCTTTTCTGTAATATCCTGATTTGTTGCTGGCTGAACAAGCCGAAGCTCCTTGTTCACAGAAACGATCCGGACTGGACTTCGGGGAACGCCCAGGCCTATCTAAACTTCCGGACATACGGGATGAAATTCCACATAGGCCCTTAGTGTGTCTACAAATTCATCGGAAACCATGAGCCCATTGTATCTACATTGTGCAAATCTCAGGCATTTGCTAACTATTATCTTAGGCCTGGTAAATCGGCTCATTGAGAAAAACCGGCTGCTAAACAAGAACATGAGGTGCGCGATGCAGCTTTAACGTTTTCACCTTCGGAGCCTATCACGCGCAAAAATGATGTCAAGACGCCATATCCTGAGTCTTATATATGCAAGTAGGCTAACTACTAACATCAAAACACCAAAGATGAATCGAATTGGGAGACACATATTCTTCCAACCTAACCGGTGCAATAGCTACTCTACTTGCTGTCTTGCTTTGGGCGCTAACCGCTTTGGGCGCAGAAATGGGTTGGTGTCTAATAGGTAGACAGCCTGTTTCAATGTTAGCTTGGGGGCTAATCCCATACTACGTGATAGCTTGGCTACTGCTTCCGCTATACATTAGAAAGGTCAAGTGGAGTTTTCTCGTTGGAATAGCATTCGTATTGATCGCGATGATTGGAATATCTGCGGTGCCTGGTCCTCTGCCGTGGTACACCTTTGTAACTCCGCTATACAGCGTATCTTACGTAGTCTTCTACTTGATCGGACTGGCGCTCATCTACTTCTCTTTCCAGTCATACAAAGAACTCAAGGCGTAAGAGGCGCAACGGCACTTTTCCCTTTTTTCTTTTCCACAGGAATTTCCAGTATTGACGCTGTTTGCTAGCCTCGGTTCTGTGCTGGCTTCACTATTGGCAGTACATACAGATAGATCGTTCTGGTATCAAGATTGAGCGTCTTAATTGGTTCCCAAGTAGGCATTCTGAAGCAAAATGAGACTACCCGGGCCCCAGGGCGTAGTTCCTTTTCCAACTTTGGAGCAATCTTCTCATTTGCACTCGTAGTCAGGTAGAGTGTCACGACATCGGCATCTTTGGTGTCTGTTTGTATAAGATCTCCATGAATAATCCTGGTCCTGTCTTTGAGGCCGGACTCCTCATTTTTCTTCCTCGTAAATTGAACCAGGTCTTCTCTCAACTCAACCCCCACTGAGTTTGCACCAAAATCTCTGGCAGCCATAATGATTATCCGACCGTCACCTGAACCCAAGTCATAGAGGTGTTCCCCCTGCTTCAACTCGGCAAGCTCAAGCATCTTTCTGACAACCTCCTCAGATGTTGGTACGTGTGGAGCAAGGGACGACAAATCTGGCACTATGACCTATCATGAACGCGTTATCATCAGAAAAAGATATTCATGACAAATACCGTCTCCTTTTGATGTAGACTGATTATGTGCCAAGCCCAGCGAGGTGGCGTCCAGAAGTGAGACTGATAGCGCCTTTTGATCCTTGGTGCAGCAAGATCTGCACGTGCCCAAGTAAATACAGTCTTTCAGCCTACACAGGATGCTCACACCGATGCCTCTACTGTTACATTACTTCATACGTCCGAGACCCCTTTAACGCTCGACCGAAGAAGGACTTCATAAGAAGATTAACCAGAGAAATGCCCAAGGTCGAAAGAGATATTCCGATTGCCATCGCGAGTAGTTCAGATCCATACCCGCCCTGCGAGGAAGAACTGGAGCTTACTAGAGCTAAGCTCAAGATCCTCGTCAGTTGGTCGGCAAAGATCCTTCTAATTACCCACTCAAACCTTGTCGGCAGAGACATCGACATTCTAAAAAGCGCGCGCGCCGCGGTAGGCATAACGATAACAACTCTTGACAGTGAACTCGCCGCTAGGCTTGAGCCTTCAGCACCTTCACCCGATAAACGGCTGAACACCCTAGCAGAGCTTAATGATGCGGGCATAATGTGCGGTGCCCGAATAGACCCAATAATTCCGGGAATCAATAGTGACGAAAAGCATCTGGGCGAGCTCGTCAATTCTCTGGCCAAAGCCGGTGTCAAACACGTTACTGCCTCAACCTACAAAGCCAAGCCAGACAGCTACAGACGTCTTGCAAATGCATTTCCAGATCATGAGCGCTATCTGAGGTTTCACTACTGGACGATGGGTGAAAGCATGGCTGGATCGCGTTACTTGACCTCTGAAATGAGGCTCAAGCTCATCAAAGGGGTCAAGCAACTCGCAGAGGCAAGAGGGATTAGCTTCGCATCATGTCGGGAAGGGCTTCGAGACTATGAGAGTTCCGCCTCATGCGACTCAAGTCACTTGATCCCAAATGTTAGCTGATTCTTATCTTCAGTTTTGAACTTTCGGGATTATGCCAGGAGAGAGTCCCAACCAGTCTACCATGATTAGCCTGTAGACGGATAATACCTCTTTGGCAGTATCCTTGTGGGCCCTCTCAGGCTTGACCTGAGCGATCATAGTTCCGCTCTTGAGAAGACTGAGTTGGAGGGCATCTGAGTAATCGAATGATATTGACAGTTCTCCCCTCGACCTGATCGCTATGTTTTGCTCCACCACTCGTCTCGATACCTCTTCTAGGTCAATCTCAAGCTTCCTCATCGGTGTCAGTAAGAAAGTGCGTCTGCCGTCCCTGGCACATTCTTCTTCAAAGTACCTCTGGGGGATCTCTATGGGCTGACTCTTGGGTTCGTTGCCACAAACAGGGCAGGTCTCATGTCGTGACACCTCTATCTTATCAAACGAGAGATCTTTAAGACTAATCAGAAGTAGTTTGCCGGCAAGATTAGGAGTCTTTCCTGTAAGGATCGCTACTGTCTCAGAGACTTGGACGCTTGAGACCAACCCAATGGCGGGCGGATTCACCCCTACCTGTGCACATTTTGGCAGTTGGTTGTCCTCAAATCCTGGGAAAAAGCATTCCAGACATGGAGTCTTTCCCGGTATGATCGTTGAGGCATTGGCAATGGAGTCTATCGCGCCAGCGAAGACATATGGGACATTCTCTTTGTGGCAGGCCCGATTCACAAGATATCGTGTCTCCATGCTGTCAACGGCATCGACAGCTACATTCATGCCCTTTATTATTTCTGAGATGTTTCCCTTGACAATTGGTTCCGCCACAGGTTCGATTATGACGTTTGGGTTAAGTCTTCTCAGTCTCTCTGCGGCGACCTCCGCTTTGGCACGGCCAACTGATTCAGGATCATAGAGGTACTGTCGGTGTAGATCTGACAGTGAGACTACGTCACGATCAACTATTCGGATGTGGCCTACGCCCATGGCAGTAAGCATGAGCATAGCAGGGACTCCCAGCCCTCCACATCCCAAGATGCAGATCCTTGAGTTCTTGAGTCTGAGCTGTCCACTGTAACCTATGTCCGCAAGCGCGATCTGTCTGGAATAGTATTCAAACTCATGATCTGAGAGCTCTTTTTCCGCGCGCCCCACAACCAATGGAAACCTATCCTCCTATCAGATCTTAATGATTATGATTGTGTGACTTTTATGGTTGATACTTGCTGAACTATTGGAAAAGGGAAAGGCTTGGCTAGCGAAGATTTGATTTCGACTATTACCTAGGCGGCGTGTTATTGCTTATCAGTGTCCTCCACCCGGAAATAGATAATTCTACTTTGAGATCTCTTCGAGGGTTTTGCCGACGGTTTCGACTCCCAATATGGCTACAGCAACTGCTGCAACAAAGTGCGCGACAAAGAATGCTAGGAAGGTCTGAAAGACCCCCATGCTGGAAACCAATACCGCGGTTGCTACCGGTGCAATTGTTCCCGCTATTCTACCTACTGCTCCAGCCCAACCTGAACCGGTCCCTCTGATCCTAGTGGGATAGAGTTCAGGTGTATAGGCATAGGTAACCGCCCACGCTCCAAGATTGAAGAATGATATGGCCCCACCAAAGAGGATTATGGGCAAATCGGCCTTGCTGGTTCCGAACAGGTAACTGGCTACGCCTGCAAGTACCATATAACTCACCAATATGGGCTTTCTTCCGACCCTGTCTATCAAGAAAGCGGCGCTCAAGTAGCCGGGAATTTGTAACGATGTAATCATCATGGTGAACCACAATGCCCTGACCAACGTGAAACCCTGTTCGCTCAGGACAGTTGGTAGCCAGATGAAGATTCCATGATAAGTGTACGCAATGCAGAACCAGAGGACCCAGAGCATGACTGTCCTCCGCCTGAGTGCCTTCGACCAGAGCTCACCAACCCATACCTTTGAGGGTGTAGTGGTCATAAGTCCTGAAGGCTTAGGGAAAGAGTGTCTCTCGAGTATGTTCTTCGCCTGTTCAATTCTTCCCTTTACTTCAAGGTATCGGATCGATTC
>JAPKYM010000067.1 GCA_026394315.1 Candidatus Bathyarchaeota archaeon
GTTGACTTTTCTTCGAGCCTCAACGCTATGCACAGGCCCGAGATACTGTTTGTGAACATTCCTAGACCTTGGATCGTATGAACAAAGATAATAGTACTGAGCTCCACCAGAACCGCGCCCTTCCACTCTGACGAAACCCAACATCAATCCTCTTTAGACTGTTCCTGTTTTGGTAAGTGTGCACGTGTTTCCTATGTACACTAATTGTACATATAAATTTTGCCTCACGCCTGTGAAAACAAAAGAAATGGGCCTGCGGATCCCGCTCTAACAACTTCTTCTTACGTATAGCGCGCGCTAAGCCTAGAGAATTTCTTTGAGGGCCTGGGCAGCCACGTAGACGCATGACGCTCCACAAATGTACTGGGCAACCCGCACAGCCTCCCTTATCTCTTCCTTCGCGGCGCCAGCCTGCATCGCTGCCTGAGCCAAAGCCTTCACACCCTGAACCGCCCCGAGTGAGGCGTCCAGGGCCAGCGCGATGAGAAGTTTGTACTTCCTTGGTAGAGCACCGTCAGAAAGAGCGAAACTGCTGTTATTCTCAACAAGTTTGAGCAGTTCTGGATCGAGTTTCTCAAAAACCTTCAACGGATGTTCAGACATCCGATCACCTCCACCAAGCAGTCAGCCCACGCTCATATCCACGTCGCATGTCGACGACTATAATGAATAGAAACAGACTCATTAAGGGACTTATAAGCGGCTTTCCGCCAAACTAGCGAGCGCGCTCCAGCTAAAACGCACATCAAGACCCTTCCTTGGGAAAAACCAAAAACCCACCCCCTCTTGCAGGAAGACTGGAATACATCACAGAAGAATTAGCGCTGAAATACTGCAAGACCTTCCAGAGCATGACCAGAAGTAAATGACGTCTACGTAAGCCTTTAAAAGTCAGGATTCCCCCGAAACAGAGGCTCAACGATAATTGGGCTTGGCGCGCGCCAGAAGGGTAGTCAAACAGAATTGCCGGACGAAAACACGACAGATCACACTCATACTGACCCTGACACATCCTACTCTGAGCGAAGCATAAACACCATCGAAGACCTAGCCACCTTCGTGCGGGCGATGGATCAGGATGAGGGAATACGAATAGTCGGTGAGGTCGAAGGGTACAAGGGCGGAGGCTTCATCTTCGTGGCAAAGTCCGGCGACAAGTACTGTCTCAACATCTGCGACCGGATCTATGACCCCTCCAGGAAAGCCTATCAGGTCGGTGGTAATGATAGCTGGTACTACTTTGACAACTTCGAAGATGCCTGGAACAAGCTCAAGACGCTCTTGCACAACCCTCTAGAGGCTTATGCTTACTGAAGCGTGTCTGCAGCCATGAACCTGAGTGTAGGCCTGACCACGAGTTTCTCAATTGAGAAGATCAAGTGGATCACTGAAAGAGCTGACGCCTTAGGATTTTATGGAGTCTGGGTCGGCGAGGACATAGGCAAACCTCAGGAGATCTTCACAGCAACAAGCTTGGTTCTGCTAGGAACTAGAAAGGCCAAGATCGGGATTGGTGTGACCAGCCCAGTAATAAGAAACATCACCACTGTGGCAAGAGCCTCAGTAGCTCTGGACGAGATCTCCCCGGGAAGATTTAGACTCGGCCTTGGCGTGGGCGGAATTCAAGACCTCGCATCGATCGGAATCCAAATCCGGAAACCGACAGAGTTGATGAGAAGAACCGTAGGACTCCTCAGAACCATATGGACAAACAAAACCTTACCACTCAACGACGATGCAATTCACATTCGAGATTACCGGCCACACTTCAAGAGTTCCAAAGAGATACCTGTCTTCATGGGGGTCAGAGGCCCGAAACTCCTAGCTCTAGCAGCTGAGATCGCTGACGGCGTCATACTAAGCGGACCAAAACAGTACATAGAAGAAGCAATAAAACTCATCCTCGAAAGACGTGAAGCCCTACAACTTCCCAGATCAAAATTCTGTTTTGTCGTCTGGAACCCTACCATACTACTCCTTGACAGAAGCGATCTGGAGCTTGCCAAGAAAGTCGTCGCAGTCGTTGCAGGCGACACACCAGACGCAGTTCTCAAGATTGCAGGCATCGAAAAAAGCGATATTGAAACAGTCAGAAATGACGTCGCAGAACATGGAGTTGAGAAAGCATCCGAGAACATCCCTGACAGACTCCTTGACCAGTTCTGCATAAGTGGAGAAGCAAATCAGATCTGCGACATTTTTCGTGGCTACTCCCAACTCGGCGTTGACGAGGCAGTCTTCGGGCCACCCTTCGGAAGGGACTCAAGGAACGCCATCCAGAAAATGGCGCAAGCCTGGAGGAACACCTAATGAAATTTGGCCTTGCCCTCAACGTGAACGAAACCACACTCGAAGTCCAAGCCAAGAGTCAACAAGCTGAACGTTGCGGCCTTGACTATGTCTGGATCTCAGATCGCCCCAGTCAAAGACACGCCCCAGTAGTAGCATCAGCCGCAGCATCAACAACAGACCACATCAGAATCGGCTTAGGCCTGAT
>JAPKYM010000157.1 GCA_026394315.1 Candidatus Bathyarchaeota archaeon
GTTAAACCGAACGATGCCATTCACACACGTTCGCATGATAAAGTTCAGGTCGAGCGGTTCTTTTCTCTGATTGAACCGCTTTCGTACTGCATAATAGTACTTCGGTATCCCATACCCTCGCTTCACCTTGCTGACATCTACGCCATCAAGCTCTTCTTTGAGGACCGTCCATTTGCGTTCATAGTCTTCTACGACCTTCTCCGGCTCCGCCTGTATCAGCTGCCATAACCGAATCAGCGGCTCGTACAAATCCCCAGCCACAGACCCTGGTACCGCAGCCAAGTAGAGCAGTGCCCCCCCCCCAAGAAACGGCTCGATGTATCGTCGATAACGCGGCATCAGACTCGCGATAGCACCGGCCTGCGAACGTTTGCTTCCAGTCCACTTGATGAGCGATGGGATAGTCTTCGCCGACCTCGGACTGTGGAGCGCCTCCGCCTGCGACGCAACTTCTTCCTTCCGCTTCTTCCCATTGAACGCAATCAATCGACCACGGGCCTCGGTATTCTCCAGACGCTTCCTGCAAATCTCGACGTACTGCGGGTCATTTTCAAACGCCAAGAATCGAACGCCCAGCTCCTTTGCGGCAACACAGTCAGAACCTGCCCCGGCAAATGGAACCAGCAGCACATCCCCTTCGTCCGCCGAAATCTCAAGCATCCGCGTCAACAACCGTATCGGCTTCTGAGTCGGGTGCTTTCCGAATTGAATCTCCTCTCGCTTCTTGTTGTTTGGAATGTCCCACACTGTCCGCATCTGCTTGCCCTGCTCTTTCAGGCAATCCTCCGGGCAGGCCATATCTTTGGACCTGTCATACGCGAAGTAGTACTTTCTGTTCTTAGCACCACCCGTGTGTGCCCACAGTATCGTCTCGTGGCTCGCAGTCATGCGGCGGCCCGACAGGTTCGGAAAGCTATTCCGCTTGTACCACACTACTTCGTTGATGATTTCGACTTCGAGCAACTGCAGAGCGAAGTTGATGATGCCAATGTTGTGGTACGTACCGTGAACCCACAACGAGCCAGTCGGACGAACGACTCGTTTTAGCTCCGCTAGCCACGCCAACGTAAAGCCAAAATACTCAGCCAAGGGCATGTCGTCCCATTCCGCCATCACCTTTGACCAATCGCCACCAAACCCTGGGAGTCGGACCGAGTTGTCCCACTTCCAATTGCCCCCCTTGCTCAAGTTGTAAGGTGGGTCTGCAATCGCGACATCAACTGATTCGGAAGGCAGCTGCTTCATTGCCTCCACGCAGTCTTCGAGATAAATCCTGTCGAGATCGAAAGGTCCTATGGGATGCGATTCACCGGACTTCTTGCGTCTCTTCTCTGAATCAGCCATATCAAAAAGAAGTTTCTGCATCTCTATTGACTCCTTGAGCTACATCTTGAAGGATCTTCTCTAGGTCAGTATGGAGGTAAAGCCTGTATCCATTGAAAGGGTGACGAACTGCCTTTAATTTCCCCGATCGGTCCCAATTTCGTAGCGTTGATGACGAAACACCCAACATCGACGCTGCTTGCTGCACTGTCAGGTACTCCGAGAGTTGTCTTTCTGGAATGCCTTTATCCACCACTGATACTCCTTGTAAATATCTTCAATATCTAAAACATATACAAACTTTACTACAGTATACCAGAGATTGCATATAAAGTCAACATCAAAATTTTGTTGCGAGGTGAATTCAGGTGAATTCTGGAAGTGCGGCACAGGGGCGATCAGATCATAATGTGTTCTAGCACCCGTAAGGTTTAGACGACAACCTATCTATGGCCTTCTATGTTGGGGGGCATTTTACGCGAGCCGCAAATAGCGAACTTGATGACCGCTTACTAGCTAGAACGAGAAGAAGGAGTTATCATTCATTGAAGCAATAGACTGTCGCATCAAACGGGGCACCTAACAAGGCGCTGCACCTGACCGCTATTCCGCTGCGCTCCATAGAGACAGGTGAGCTTTGTCGTTGAGGCTTGCCTTTCCAAAGAACGGAACTAGTTAGGAATGGAAATGGATGGGCGGTTGCACAATCTAGCG